>DASZVW010001041.1:0-4162 GCA_035546895.1 Polyangia bacterium | reverse complement strand
GGCTCGTTCGCGACGCCGACGAGCAGGCTTTCGAGGCGCTCGACCTCCCGGCCGACGCGCGCGCCGCCATCCGCGCCATCGACGACCAGTACCTCCGCGCGCTGGCCGCGATGCGCGACGCGCCCGAGGGCGCCGATGTTCGAACGGCCGGCGCCGATTTGAACGCCGACCAGACACGTATGACGGCGATTGCCAACGTCCTGGGAACGGACGGCATGTCGGCCTTCAACGCCGCCGAACGAAAGGCCGAACACCGCGTGCACAATCAGCTTCGCCCGGAATCCGTGCGCGGCCGCTGACCGTTCGTAACGCCAAATAAACGCGCCGCGGTCGATTTTTCCCGCCTGCGATGATTCACCGTTACGACCTCTGTCGTGAAGCCACTTCTTGAAGGGAGGTCGGGTCATGAGTCAGACGAGGTCGATGTTGCGTGGTTTGAGCGGTGGTCTGCTGGGCGGGCTGGCGATGCTGGCCCTGGGCTGCGAGGGGGCCGTGAGCCCGGAGGTGACCGTCCGGGTCGGGGCTTCGGTCACGGTGCCCCAGACGCCGCTCCAGGGGACGACGCTCCCCATGTTCGTCGATCCGCTGCCGACGTTCGCCGGCCGCCGCGTCGACGGCACGGCGACGGTCAACGTCAACATGCAGGAGTTCCAGCAGAAGGTCCTGCCGGCGTCGTTCTACACGTCGCTGGCCGCGCCGTACAACGCCGGGACCTACCTCTGGGGCTACAACATCAACGGCGCCGGCGCCTCCTGGCCGGCGCGCACCATCGAGTCCAGGCAGGGCGTGGCGACCACGGCCATCTACACCAACAGCCTGGTCAACACCAACCTCCAGAAGCTCCTGACCGTCGACCAGTCGATCCACTGGGCCGACCCGCTGGGGACGACGGCCGCCAACAACTGCGTCAACGGCCCGCCGCTGGCCCAGCCCTGCACCGAGCCGTACGCGGGGCCGATCCCCGCCGTCGTCCACCTGCACGGCAACGAGGTGCTGTCGCAGTACGACGGCCACCCCGACGCCTGGTGGACGCCCGGGTTCGCCCAGAAGGGGCCGGCGTTCGTCAGCAACACCTACAACTACGTGAACCAGCAGGAGGCGACCACGCTCTGGTTCCACGACCACACGCTGGGCATCGTGCGCCTCAACGTCTACGCGGGGCTGGCGGGCTTCTACTTCATCCGCGACAACCGCGACACCGGCCTGGCCTCGAACCCCATCACGCTCCCCTCGGGCAACCAGGAGGCGGAGCTGCTGCTCGCCGACCGCCAGTTCGACACCAACGGCCAGCTCTACTTCCCCGACTCGGACAACCCGGCCAACCTCAACGGGCCGCCGGCCAACCCCGACAAGCACCCCTTCTGGATCCCCGAGTTCTTCGGCGACGTCATCACCGTCAACGGGAAGAGCTGGCCGACCATGGAGGTGCAGCCGCGGCGGTACCGCTTCCGCTTCGTCAACGCCAGCAACGCGCGCTTCTACATCATGCAGATGTTCAACCAGGCGGGCGTCGACATGCACCAGAACGGCGCGCCCGGCCCGGCGATCTGGCAGATCGGCTCCGACGGCGGCCTGTTCAACAGCCCGGTCAAGCTGGACGATCCGGCCAACGGCCCCAACGCCTGCGCCGGGGCGCCGATCGGCAACAACACCGACGTGCAAGCGGGGGCCAAGTGCCTCTTCCTGGCCCCGGCCGAGCGCGCCGACGTGATCGTCGACTTCGGCGGCCAGTCGGGCAAGACCTTCACGCTGAAGAACTTCGCGGTCATCCCCTTCCCCAGCGGCGGACCGGTCGGCTTCGGCGCGCCCGACGCCACGGCCGACGGCCTGGTCATGCAGTTCAAGGTCGACCAGCCGTTCCAGGGCCCCGACACCACGTTCAACCCGGCCGGCAGCCACCCGGCGCTGCGGGCGGCGCCGATCGTCAACATCAAGACCATCGCGCCCAACAAGCACCGCCAGCTGATCCTGGTCGAGGAGGAGGGGGACACCGCGAACCCCGACGGCCCCGGCTCGCCCGTCGACGATGGCGATCCCGTGGAGAGCCTGATCAACAACACCAAGTGGAACGGCAACCGCGAGGGGACCACCATCATGGTCCCGGGCGGCGTCTCCAACGGCCACGGCGTCTCGGCCACCGAGACGCCGCAGGAGGGGTCGACCGAGCTGTGGGAGGTGGCCAACCTGACCGGCGACGCCCACCCGATCCACATCCACCTGATCCAGTTCCAGGTGATCTCGCGGCAGCCGTTCGACGTCGACACCTACCTCACCGACTGGATGGCCTCCTTCCCCGGCGGGACCTTCAACGGGTTCAACTTCCCGCCCGGCGTCTACATCCCCGGGTTCGGGCCGCCGCTCAACTACACCACGCTCAACGGCGCCGGCGCGCTGGGCGGCAACGGCAACTTCGACGCCGCCAAGTACCTCGCGCAGGGGGCCTGCGCGGGCGGGGCCTGCCCGTCGCGCGCGCCCGATCCGCTCGACAGCGGGTGGAAGGACACCATCAAGATGTTCCCCGGCGAGATCACGCGCATCGCCGTCCGCTGGGCGCCGCAGGACATCCCGGCCAACGGCACCCACGCCGGGCAGGATCCGTTCCCGTTCGATCCGACCACCGGGCCGGGGTACATCGAGCACTGCCACATCCTCGACCACGAGGACAACGAGTTCATGCGGCCGATGCTGATCGCCAAGTGATCGTCGCCGTCCGCGCGTTGCTGCTCGTCCTCGCGGCGGCCGCCCTGGCCGCCGCGCTGGCGCTCGGCGTGCGCGGCGCCGGGGGGGCGCCCGCCGGCGCGGCCGTCTACGCCTGCCCCATGCACCCCGAGGTGCGCGCCGCCGCCCCCGGCGAGTGCCCGATCTGCCGGATGGCGCTCGAGCGGGTCGGGCGCCCGGCCGCCGGGACCTGGCGCGCCGCCGCCGCCGAGGCGGCCGACTTCGCGGCGGTGGAGAACGTCCGCCGCCACAACATCGTCGGCTTCGTCCGGCGGCACGCGCTGCTGGCGCCCGCCCGCGAGATGCGCGCGCCGGCCTCGGTCGACGCCGACGGCACGGTCGCGGCGCTGTTCTACGACGACGAGATCGAGGCGCTCGACGCCGAGGAGATCGGGACCTTCACGCCGGCCGGCGCGCCGGCGCGCGGCTTCGCGGTGCGCCGGCTGCCGGGCGCGGCCACCGCCTGGGACCGCTCCACCGCGCGCGTCCGCTTCGCGTTCGACGCGGGACCGAGAGGCGACGCTCCGCGCGCGGGGCGGGCCGGCTGGGTCGAGCTGGCGCCGCGGCCGCGCCAGGTGCTGGCCGTCCCCGCCTCCGCCGTCCTGCAATCGCCCGAAGGCCCCTACGTCCTGGCCTGGACCGGCCGGGGGTTCACCTTCGAGCGGCGGCCGATCGAGATCGGCGAGACCTACCTCAAGGACGGCTTCGCCGCCGTGCTCTCGGGGCTGCAGGTCAACGAGCGGGTCGTCGCCCGCGCCACCTTCTTCCTGGAGGCCGATCGGCGCGCCGGTGGCGCCGTCGAGGCGGGGCGGGCGCTGTGATCGCCCGTCTGGTCGCCTGGTGCGCGCGCCACCATTGGATCGTCATCGCCGGCGCGCTGGCCGCCGTGGTGGGCGGCGACCTGGCGCGCCGCCGGCTGTCGCGCGACGTGGTCCCCGATCTCGCCGATCCGCAGATCGGCCTGGTGGCCGACTGGATGGGCCACCCGGCGCCCGAGGTGGAGGCCCGCGTCGCGCGCGTCTTGACCGGCGCCCTGGCCGGCCTGCCGGGCGCCAAGTCGGTGCGCGCCTCGACGATGACCGGGATGGCCTACGTCGACGTGGTCTTCGACTCGGACGCCGGGCTCGACGCCGCGCGCGCCGAGCTCGCGGCCCGGCTCGAGCGGACGCGCCCCGCCCTCCCCCCCAACGTCCGCCTCCAGCTCGGCCCCGCCGCCTCCAGCACCGGCTGGGTGTTCGAGTACGCGCTGACCGATCCGGCGCGGGTCTCTGCGATGCTCGACCTGCGCCGGTTCCAGGACGAGGTGCTGCGCCCCGCGCTGGCGTCCATCCCCGGCGTCGCCGAGGTCGCCTCGGTGGGGGGCGATCTGCGCGAGGTGCGCATCGACGTCAAGCCGCGCGAGCTGCGCGAGCGCGGGCTCGCCTTCACCGACGTGCGCGACGCG
>DASZVW010001040.1:0-2023 GCA_035546895.1 Polyangia bacterium | reverse complement strand
AGGAGCGGGCGGCGGCCTACGCGCTGGTCGCGCTCGACGACGCCGAGCGCTCGGCCTGCGCGCGCCACCTGGCCTCGGCGTTCCCCCACCTCGGCTGCCGCGAGGCGGTCGCCGAGGCGGAGCTGGTCGCGGCCCGGCTGGGGGCGGCGCTGCTGCCCGAGCGGCCGGCCGCGCACGTCTGGCAGGCGATCGCGGCGCGGCTCGACGGCGAGGGCGCGGCGCCGCACGAGGCGGCCCGGCGGCGCAACCTCTATCACCTCTGCGGCTGGCTGGTGGCGGTCGCGCTGGTCGGCCTCTACCTCTACAACGCCCCGCTCGACCGGCACGCGCTGCCGCCGACGGCCGGGCCCGACCGCGACCGCGCGCAGGTCAGCGCGGCCGGCCGCTGACGGCGCGCCCGCCTCAGGAGACGCCGAACGGCTGCGAGGCGAAGGTGTCGAGCACCAGCGTGCTCAGGCGCCGGCGGACCAGCAGCGCGCCGAACGCCGAGGTGGCCGCGCAGGCGGCCAGGTAGCCGAGCACCGGCTGCCAGCCGAGCGCGATCGCCAGCAGCGTCAGCGCCACCTCGCCCGCCAGCAGGCCGGTGGAGATCACCAGCGCGTCGCGCCGGAGGTCGAAGTAGTAGAGCAGCAGCACCTCGAGCAGCGTGATCATCTGCGCCGCCGCGCCGATGGCGTTCAGCCGGAAGAGCGGCGTGGCGTTGGGCGACAGCCCGACCGCGTGCACCACCAGCGGCGCCGCCGCGATGGCGATGCCGCTGGCCGAGGCCTGCACCACCCCCGCCCCGCGCAGGATCCGGCGCGCCTCGACGGAGATGCTCTCCGCCCCCTGCTGCAGCCGCTTGAGCGGCGCCCCGATCTCGATGTCGGCGTAGAAGGCGCGGAAGCGCCGGTAGAACGAGGTCTCGATCTGCACGTAGATCCAGGCGAAGGCCGGGATCACCGAGAACCAGGAGACCGCCGCGATGGCCGCGTAGAAGGTCGCCGCGTCGCCCCCCTTGACCAGGTAGACGACGATCTTGTCGGCCCAGATCGAGACGTAGTAGGCGAGCGCCGACAGCGCCAGCAGCCGGTACTCGCGGAACGCGGGCAGGAGGCGCGCCGACTCGTCGGCCTCGCCGGGGACCGCGCGCGCCACCCCCTGCACCAGGATGGCCAGCGTGGCGAGCTGCCCGGCCGTGAAGCCGTAGAGGTAGCCGGCCGCGCCGAGGCCGAAGCTGTTGTCGAGCGCCCAGGCGGCGAAGAGGCCCAGCGGCGCGCCGACCGCGAAGGCCCGCAGCACGATCACCGGCGAGGTCATGCCGCCGCCGACCGAGAGCATCAGCCACTGCGCCCCCACGACCGCGCACAGGGGCGCGCCGACCACCGCCATCGCCAGCGGCAGCCTCATCAGCGCCACCACCACCACCCCGGTGAGCGCGAACCCGAGCAGCGTCAGGGCCATCGCCAGCCGCAGCGGCCCCCCGATCTTCTCGACGTGGTGGTCGTAGAGCCGGTCGGCCGTGTAGCGCGACACCACCACGTGGACCGGCGCCGAGAAGATGACGGTGATGGCGTAGACCACGGTCAGGAACCGCTCGACGATCGAGAAGTCGGTCCCGCTGTGCCGGGCCACCAGGCGCAGGCTGGTGAGCACCGCCGTCGTGAGCAGCCACGGCGCGCTGGTGACCGCCACGCCCGTCAGGTAGGCGCCGATCGTCCCCGCCAGCGAGCCGCGGTTGATCATCCGCTGCAGCTTCCATCCAATCCCCGCCACTAGGCCTCCTGAGCCATCTCTTGCGCCGCCGTCTCCGAATTCGCATTCGCGTTCATGTCCGTCTCCGGCGCCGCGTGGCCGGCGCCCATCGAGGCGTAGAGCGCCCGGTAGGCGGCCAGCATGTCGCGCCGCTGGTAGTAGGCCGACACCCGGCGAAACCCCGCGGCGCCGTACCGCCGCCGCAGCTCCGGCTCGCGCTGCAGACGGACCAGCGCCGCCGCCGTCTCCTTGGGCGAGGCCACGCGGGTCACGAACCCGCTGGGGCCGA
>DASZVW010001039.1:0-3526 GCA_035546895.1 Polyangia bacterium | reverse complement strand
GCGCGGGGGTGTTCTTCTTCAGGTACCAGAGCGTGGCGGCCACGCACCACCGCTTGTCGGTCTCGCCGGTCTCGCCGTAGAGCTTGGCCAGCGCCAGGTAGGAGTCGGTGCGGTGGGGATCGCGCGCGATGAGGCGCTGGTGCGCGGCGATGGCGCGCTCGCGCGCGTCGGGCCCCACCAGCTGGTAGACGTGGGCCAGCGTCTCCTCCCGGGCGTGGTCGGCGGGATCGAGCGCCAGGGCGGCCTCGAAGGCGGTCATCGCCAGCTTGCGGTCGCCGAGCTGGCGGAGCGCCACGTTCCCCAGCCGCGTCCAGAGCCGCAGCCGCAGCGGGCGGGGGGCGTCGGGCGGCAGCCGGTCGAGCATGGCGCGGTGGGCGGCGCAGAGCCCCGCCCAGTCCATGGCGTCTTCGCGCAGGCGCGCCAGCTCGTCGAAGGCCTCGATGGCCCCCGGATCGTCGTCGAGCGAGCGCTCGAGCAGCTCGGCCGCCTCCATCGGCCGGTTCAGCTTGTCGACGAGGAGGCGGGCCGCCTCGCGCCGCAGCCGCGCCCGCGCCGCCGCCTCGGGCTCGAGCTTGGCCAGCGCCGCCAGCAGCTCGACGGCCGGCTCAGGGCGCTCGTCTCGGCGGTAGATGCCGAGCAGCTTCTCGATCGCCGACCGGCGCCCCGGCTCCGCCTCGAAGGCCCGGCGGTAGGCGGCCTCGGCGCGCGCCGGATCGGCGAGCTCGCCCGCGGCGGCGTCGCCGATCTCCTCGTGGAGCGCGCCCTTCTCCTCGGGCGGCGCGAGGGCGGCCAGCGCCTCGCGCTCGGCGATCCAGGCGGGCCAGTCGCGCGCGGCCGCCAGCAGCGCCGAGAGCGCCTCCAGCGCGGCGCGCGGGTCGGCCGCCAGCGCCTTGGCCTCGCGCGCGTCGGCGATCGCCCCCGCCCGATCGCCGAGCTCCGCCTTGGCGTGGCTGGTGCGCAGCAGGAGGTCGGGGATCTCCGCGGCCGGCAGCGCCGCGCGATGGAGCGCCAGCAGCGAGGCGTAGAGCGCCGCCGCCTCCTTCCACTCGCCGCGCCCGTGCCGGAAGTCGGCGAAGGTGCGCAGCATCGGCAAGAGCTCCGGGCGCCGCCGGTGGGCGCTCTCCAGGCAGGCGAGCGCCTTGTCCGGCTTCCCCAGCGCCAGCGCCGCCCGGCCGAGCTGCGTCTCCAGGGCGGCCAGCCGATCGTCGTCGCGCTCGGCCGCGCCCTCGGCGTCCGCGATCTCGCGGTCGAGCAGCGCCTCGACGTCGGCCCACTGCTGGCGGCGGGTGTAGACGTCGACCAGGCGCTCGTTGGCGTCGCGGTGGCCCGGATCGGCGGCCAGCGCGCGGACCAGCAGGTCGCCGGCGCGGTCCTCGTCGTGGACGTGCTCCATCAGGACCACCGCCGCCCGGGTCAGGAGCGCCGACCGCTCGGCCCGGTCGGGCTCCTGCGCGGCGGCCTGCTCGTAGAGGGCGACGGCCTGATCGTGGGCGCCGCTCTCCTCGCGGACGCGCCCCAGGATGGCCAGCGCGCGCGGGTGCTCGGGGGCCAGCGCCGCCACCCGCTCCAGCGCCGCCTCGGCGGCCGCCCCGTCGCCGAGGTGCTCGACGAAGACGCGCGCCGCCTCCACCAGCACCTCGGCGGCGGCCGCGCTCTCGGCGGTGCCCGCCGCCCAGTCGAGCAGCGCCTCGGCGCACAGCGGCCAGCGCCGCAGCCGCTCGGCCAGGCGGGCGATCGCCTCGTGGATCTCCTCGCGCCGGTCGCCCGCCTCGCGGGCGGCCAGGTAGCCCTCGAGCGCCCTGTCCGGCTCGTCGAGCTCGCTCTCCTGCAGGCGGGCCAGCGAGACCAGCAGCGCGCGCCGCGCCTCCGCGGTCTCGGTCACCTCCAGCCGCCGCGCCAGCGCCTCCGCCAGCGTCGCGAACCGCCCGCGCGCGCGGCAGAGCCGGGTGAGCGCCTCGAACGCCTCGGTGTCGCGCGGATCGAGCCGCAGGATCTCCTCGAGCGCCCGCACCGCCCGGTCGTCGCCGTCGGGGAGCGCCTCGGCCTCCGCCGCCAGCCGGCGCAGGGTGGCGATCCGCTCCGGCGGCGTGGCGGCCCCCTCGGCGATCCGCGCCAGGGTGTCGAGGTAGTCGTCGTGGCGCTCGGCGCGCCGGTAGATCTGCTCCAGCTTGCCGAGCGCCGCGCGGTCGCCCGCGTCGGCCAGCGCCTCGAGCTGCTCGGCGGCCTGGCCGAGGGCGTCCAGGTGCTCGACCAGCAGGTCGGCGCGCCGGTGGCGCAGCGCCGCCGCCTCGGCGGCCGGGAGGCGATCGGCCCGCCGCTCGAGCAGCGCCGCCAGGTCGCCCCAGCGCTTCTCGCGCGCGTAGAGCCGCTCCAGCGCCCCCAGCGCGCGCTCGGAGTCGGGCGCGATCGCCAGCGTCGCCTCGTAGGCCGCGGCGGCGGCGATCGGATCGTGCCCCGGCCCCTCCAGGATCTCGGCCGCCTCCAGCAGCTCGGCGATCGCCTGCTCGGGCTCCTCGGCCTCCGCCGCCGCCGTCCGCAGCGCGCTGACCAGGTCGCTCCAGCGCCCCAGCGCGCGCAGCAGCGCCAGCTGCTCGGCGCGCGCCTCCCGGTGGCCGGGCGTGGCCAGCAGCGCCTCCCCCAGCGAGGCGAGCGCGTCGTCGGGGCGGGCGAGCTCCTCGCGCTCGACCCGGGCGATCTCCCGCCAGATGCGGGTGGCCGCCGGCGTGGCGCCCGACATCTCCGCCACCCAGCGCGCCTCGGCGGCCAGCGTCTCCCAGGCGCCGCCGGCGCGGGCGTCGGCCCGCAGCCGCTCCCACAGGTCGTCGTCGGTGGGGAGCAGCCGCAGCATGACGATCTCCGCCTTGAGCGCGCGCTCGGGCGCGTCGAGCCGGTCGCGGAACAGGCGCGCCACCTCGCCCAGCGCCGCGATCTGCTGGCGCGGGTCGTCCTGCAGGTCGAGCCGCCGCAGGAGCAGCTCGACCAGCCGGTCCCAGCGCTCCTCGTCGCGCAGCGCCGCCTCGGCCCGGGCCAGCACCTGCCGCGGCTCGGGGTCGGCGGGGTCGCGCGCCCAGCGCTCGAGCCAGAGCGCGAGGTCGACGTCGCCGTCCGAGCCCGGGAGCTGCGCGCCGATCGAGCCGGCGATCTTCCCCAGGCGGGCCAGCGCGTCGCCGGTCCCCTCGGGGCAGGCGAGGACCGTGAGCCCGGTGCGCAGCTCCCAGACCTGCGCCTCGCGCTCGGGGTCGCGCTCCTCGCGCAGGTCGAGGAACAGGAAGTGCGGCCCGCCGGGGGCCGGCGTGGCGGCCAGCCAGGAGGAGAGCCAGGCGAGATCGGGATCGCTCGGGCGGAACCCGACCAGCACCAGGGTGCGGCGCCGCCGCAGCTGATCGAGCCAGGCCATCCCCGCCGACGGCAGCAGGCGCTTGCGGGCGTCGGCCGCGCCGAGGCAGAGGCTCTTGGGCAGCGCGCGCCGGCCGCAGAGGTGAATGAGCGGCGTGTCGGGGCCGGGGAACCGCGCGCGCGCCGAGGC
>DASZVW010001038.1:0-9330 GCA_035546895.1 Polyangia bacterium | reverse complement strand
CCGGGGCGTGGCCGGCGCGGCGTAGTAGGGGAGGCCGGCGGTCGCCTGTCCACCCTCGCCGCCGCGCGGCCGGGTGATGAGCGCCCGCAGCGGCGCCGCCTCCAGCACCATCTCCAGCTCGCGGTTGCCCGTCGTCGGATCGAGCGGCACCACCACGGCGTCGATCTTCGACAGCGCGAGCGCCAGGATGATGAAGTCGGGGACGTTCCCCAGCATCAGCCCCACCCAGGCGCCGGCGCCGATCCCCAGCGCGCGCAGCTCCTGCGCGCGGCGATCGACCCGGTGGAGCAGCCCGCGCCACGAGAGGTAGGTGTCGCGATAGACCAGTGCCTTCCCACTGCTCTGGTTCGAGGCGACGCTCGAGAGCCAATCGTAAAGCTGCATGCTGCGGCGGGGGCCTTTCGAAAAGCGCCGACAGTCTATACGGCGACGGCGACCGGCCACAAGGCCCCGCCCCGGGGGCGGCGCCGGCTATCTCGCGGCGACCAGGTGGGCCCCTGAACGTTCGTTCTTCTCGGTGAGGTACTCGGTGACGATGTGGCGGCCCACGTAGGTGGCCTTGATCCGCCAGCTCGGCGCGTTCCCCAGCACGACGGCGAAGGCGATGGCCGGGTGGTCGGCGGGCGCGTACCCCACGAACCAGCTGTAGCCGAGGGGGCCGCGATCGGTCTCGGCGTTCAGCGTCCCGGTCTTGCCGGCCACCTCCACCGGGAGGAGGCGCTGCCCCCGCTTGTTGCGGAAGGTCCCCTTGGCGGTGCCGATGCGGGTGGTCAGCTCCATCATCCGCCCGACGTCGTCGGCGGCGGCCGCGTCGGCGACGTGGCGGGGCGCGGCGACGGCGAGCGGCTCGAGGCGGCCGTCCGCGTCGACGGCGCGCTCGATCAGCGTCGGCGACGGCATCTCGCCGCGGTTGGCGATGGTGGCCGCCAGCAGCGCGCCGTGCATCGGCGACAGCGTCGAGTGCCAGAACCCGGCCGAGGCGCGGGCCATCTCCAGCTTGTTGTCCGTGGGGACGTCGAGGTGCGAGGGCTCGACGGGGAGCTCGAAGGGGATCGCCTCGCCGAAGCCGAACTCGCGCCCCTCGCGGGCCAGCGCCGCCGGCGAGAGGTGCTCGGTCACCAGCTTGGCGATTATGGCGTTCTGCGACTTGCCGATCCCGTAGGCCAGCGTGGCGCAGCTCTTGTCGATGGCCGGGATGTCGACCAGGTTGTCGGGCAGCACCGCCGAGACGCCGCCGTGGTAGCAGACGCGCGTCGCGCCGCCCACGCCGCTCTCCACCAGCGCGGTGGCCGAGACCAGCTTGAACACCGACGCCGAGGGGGCCCAGGCGCGGAGCGCGAGGTCGGCGGGGCCGAGCCGCGGGTCGGCCGCCGAGTGGCCCACCATCGCCAGCACGCGGCCGTCGGGGATGGAGACGACGACGGCGCCCGCGTACGGGATCTGGAACGCGCGCAGCACCTCGTCGGTGCTCTCCTGCAGCCGCGGATCGAGCGTCAGCTCGGCGTGTCCGCCGTCGCTCAGGTCGGCGACGTAATGCTGGCCGGCCAGGCGAATCGATGCCGCCTTGACGGCCGGCGATTGCCCGCGCGCGGGGAGGGCGACGAAAAGGATGGCGGCGACCGTTGCGAACCGGTGGGTATGTGCCATAATGACACCGTCATACATGTAGGTATAGGTGTCAAATTATCCTCCCCTTGCCCCCTTCGCTGGTTTGACCTAGCCTGCTTCGCCGGACTCCCGTGGCGCGCGCACCCCGAGATCCCAACGACACGTCAGAATCGGACCACGTCCGAGCGAAGACTGTCGTCACCAGCATCAGTCGCATCACGGAGCGGCCCGCCGGCAACGAGGCCTGCCTGGTGGTCATTTACGGCTCCGAGCTGGGGAAGAAGTACAACCTCAACGCGGCCTCGATGGTGATCGGCCGCTCGTCCAAGTGCGACGTCCAGATCGATCAGGAGTCGATCTCGCGGAACCACTCGAAGATCGTGAACACCGGCAAGTCGATCCTGGTGCGCGACCTGGGCTCGACGAACGGGACCTACGTCAACGACGAGCCGGTCGACGAGTACGTGCTGCGCGACGGCGACCTCGTCAAGATCGGCCGCACGATCTTCAAGTTCCTGACCGGCGGCAACATCGAGAACGCCTACCACGAGGAGATCTACCGCCTCACCACGGTCGACGGGCTCACGCAGATCTTCAACAAGCGCTACTTCGTCGACACGCTGGAGCGGGAGATCGCGCGCGCGCACCGCTACCGGCGGCCGCTGTCGCTGGTGATGTTCGACATCGATCACTTCAAGAAGGTGAACGACGGCTACGGCCACCTGGCGGGCGACTACGTGCTCAAGCACCTGGCGCAGACGGTGCGCTCGAAGATCCGCCGCGAGGACTGCTTCGCGCGCTACGGCGGCGAGGAGTTCGCCATCGTGCTGCCGGAGATCGACGGCGGGAGCTGTCTCCCCTTCGCCGAGAAGATCCGGCAGATCGTGGAGAAGACCGAGTTCAAGTTCGAGAACGTGCGGATCCCGGTGACGATCTCGATGGGGATCGCCACCGTCGACGCCGAGATGACCGAGCCGTCGGCGCTCATCAAGCGGGCGGACGAGCGGCTGTACGAGGCGAAGGCCAGCGGGCGGAATCGCGTCTGCGCGTGACTTCGCCCTCGGCGGCGTGACTTCGCCGTCGGCGGCTGGGGCCGCCTCGGCGCCTCCCTGGGGCCTTGGCGGGTGACGGGGGCTCGCGTCGGGCGTTCGGGGCGCGGCGCCCGGGGGCGCGACGCCCCGGGGCCCGGGCCAGGTCGGTCGATCGGTCGATCCGCTCGATCCTCGGTCGTCCCTGGCTCGGTTACGCGCGTGGCGTGTCTCGCGTCTTGATCGGGCGGTGCGTCCGCGCGTGGGCTTTTTTCGGCGAGTGGCCTGCCGGTGATGTCGGGGGCGCAGGCCACTCGCCGAAAAAAGCTTCGTGCGGCCCTCGGCGGGGGGGCGGGCTCGGCGGCGCACGCCGCACGAAACGGAGGCGGGGGTCGCTCGGGGAGCTCGGGGAGGGCGCGATGGGCGGACGCCCTGGAACGCCGAGTGTACCGGGCGCGCGCGAGGGCGCGAACCGGGTCAGCGGATGCTGGGCTCGAGCACGCCGTCCTCATCCTCCTTGGCGGGATGGGCGGGCGCGGCGGCAGCGGCGGGAGTGGCGTGTGAGCGGTGCGCGTGCTGCGCGGCAGGGGCGCCGGCTCGTTCGCCGGTGGCGCCGCCGGCGCCCTCCACGCGCGGCGGCTCGACGTCCGCGCGGCGCAGGGTGGCGAACAGGGGCGACGGGAGGTTGGGGACGACGTACATCGTCTTGGGCTCGTAGCCCGACTTCTTGAACTGGAACTCGACGGCCGAGTCGCTATAGGCGACCTCGATCGACAGCGGCGTCAAGCCGAGGGTCTTGCCGTCGGCGCGCACGACGACGGCGCCGTCGGGGTCGGAGTTGAAGTTCACGCGGACGGTGGCGGGGTGCAGGGGCAGGCTGGCGGCGGGGGCGGGGCGCCGGGTGTCGTTGTGGCGCCCGAACACCACGAAGAGGGCGACGGCGGCGGAGGTCAGCCCCAGGAGGAGCACGAAGCGGCTCCCCGAGCGGGTGCGGATCAGGTTGTCGATGTTCTCGATCAGCTCGCCGCGGCCCGAAGGGGTGCCGCCGGGCGGCGGGGGCGTGAGGACGTTTCCGGGGTCCTGCAGCGCCGAGCGGGCTTCGATGTCGGCGCGGGCCATCGGCGCGGCGGCGCGCGCGATCCCCGAGAGGTCGTCGGGGATGCCGACGTCGGGCGCGGAGCTGGCGTAGCGCTCGGGATCGAGCAGCGCCTCGCGCAGGTCGGCCATGGTCTGGAACCGCTGGTCGCGGTCCTTGGCCAGCACCCGGTACATGATGGGGTCCATGTACTCGGGCAGCTCGGGGACCACGCTGCGGACCGAGGGCGGCGGCATGGTGACGTGCTTGACGATGATCTCGCCGTAGCCCTCGCCGCCGAAGGGGACCTTGCCGGTCAGCATCTCGAAGATCAGCACGCCGAGCGAGTAGATGTCGGCGCGGTAGTCGATCTCGGTCTTCCCCTCGCACTGCTCGGGGGACATGTAGTACGGCGTCCCCATCACCGAGCCGGTGCGGGTCTTGTGCGTCACCTTCTGGTCGTTCTGGGTCAGCTTGGCGAGGCCGAAGTCGAGCACCTTGACGAACTCGCGGTTGGCGCCGCGGGTGCAGAGGAAGATGTTCTCCGGCTTGAGGTCGCGGTGGATGATCCCCTGCTGGTGCGAGGCGTTGAGCGCGTCGGCGATCTGGGCGCTGATCGACATCGCCTGGTGCAGCGGGATCCGCTTCTCCCGCTTGAGGCGGTCGGAGAGCGACTCGCCCTGCAGGTACTCCATCACGAAGTAGAACTCGCCCTCCGGCGTGTTCCCGAAGTCGGCGATGTCGACGATGTGCTCGTGGCCGATCTGGTTGACCGCCTTGGCCTCGGTGATGAAGCGCGACACCACGTCGGAGTTCTTCGAGAGCTCCGGGTGGATCGCCTTCATGGCGACCTTCTTGCCGATGACCGGGTGCTCCGCCAGGTACACCACCCCCATGCCCCCCTCTCCGAGCTTGGCGGTGATCTTGTAGTTCCCGATCGTGTGCCCGATATCGATCATGAAGCCGGGGACTAAGCCTCCAGTTTATAGCTGAACTGTATAGTGCCGCACGAATATAACGTAGAAGAAGCCCAAACGTTTCGGGGGGTCAGCCGAACAGGATCGAGCGCCGCTGGACCAGCAGGTCGGCGATCATGCCGTCGATGTCGTTCCGGACCGCCTCGGCGACGCGGGTGGTGCCCGGGCCGTCGCCGGTCGCCGGCGGCGCGATCGGGGTCCCTATCTGGATGGTCCATTTGGTGGGAACCGGCAGCAGGCCCAGGGGGCCAAGCCATGGAAAGGTCGGCGTTATTGGGATGTAAGGCAGGCCCAACGGCTCGGCAAGAGAGGTGATTTTCCCGATGACGGGGTGGATCTCCTCGGCCCCCACGATCGCCACCGGGACCAGCGGCACCTGGGCCTCGGCCGCCAGCCGGACGAAGCCGCCGCGCCCGAAGCGGGCCATGTGGTAGCGCTCGCGGTACAGCTTCCCCACGCCGCGCAGCCCCTCCGGGAACACGGCGACGAGCTCGCCCGCCGCCAGCAGCGGCAGCGCCGTCTCGCGCGAGGCGCGGACGCCGCCCACGCGGGCCACCACGTTGGCCATCCAGCCCGCGCGGAAGGCGAAGTTGGCCACCAGCGGGCGCACGCGGCGATGGGCCGGGTGGTCGCGGTGGACCCCGTGCAGCAGCAGCGCCCCGTCGTAGGGGATCCCGCCCGAGTGGTTGCCGACCAGCATGGCGGCGCCGGTGGCCGGGACGTTCTCCACGCCGAGCAGCCGGACGCGGAAGTAGCGCGACCAGAGGAACTCCAGCAGCGGGGCGGTGCGCTCGGCGAAGGTCGGGTCGAAGCCGCCGTTGGGGAGCTCGGCGGCCCGCTGGGCGGTCGGGCCGTAGGCCGAACGGATCTGCTCGATCACGGCGCCCAGCGCGGCGCGGATGGTCCCCTCAGAGCCGGCAGTCGCCACGCGCGCCCCCCAGCGAATCGATCACCGCCAGGAAGTCCTCCGGCGGCTCGGCGCGCAGCTCGATCGGCGCGCCCGTGACCGGGTGCGGGAACCCCAGCAGCCCGGCGTGCAGCATGAGGCGGGGCGCGGGGAGCGGCGTTCGCCCCGCGCGCAGGAGCTCGCGCACGTAGACGGTCTCGCCGACCAGCGGGTGGCCGCGCTCGGAGAGGTGGATGCGGATCTGATGCGTTCGTCCGGTCTCGAGTCGCACGCGGCAGAGTGTAGCGGCGATCGGCGCCGCGGGCCCGCCCGTCACCGTCGATTTGTGGCGCGCGGGGTAGCGGCGCAGCGGTTCGACGTAAGTGATGGCCAGCTGGCCCTGGTCGGGGAAGCGGGTCGAGCCCCGGATGCCGTCGCCGCGGTCGGCGACGAGGTGCGACTCGATCCGCTGCGCCGCCACCTCTCCCTCGGCGACGGCCAGGTAGGCGCGCGCGGCGGTGTGGCGCTGGAAGACCTCGTGCAGCCCGCGCTCGGCGAGCCGGGTCTTGGCGAACACGATGAGGCCCGAGGTGTCCTTGTCGATCCGGTGGACGGTGTAGAGCGGGGTCGCGGTGGCGCGCTTGCGGGCGCGGCGCCAGGCGGCGCGGATCAGGTCGAGCGCGGTGCCGGTCTCCTTGCGGTCGTAGGGGACCGAGGAGATCCCCGACGGCTTCTCGATCACCACCAGGTGCGCGTCCTCGAGGACGATCCGGAACCCCGCCGGGACCGTCTGCGGCTTGGGGGCGTTGGGGCGGAGCGCGATCGTCTGCCCGGCGCGCACGCGGGCGGCGGGGTCGAGCGCCCGCTCGCCGTCGACGGTGACCTTCCCGGTGGTGCAGAGCGCGCGCACCTCGCTCCAGCTCCGGCCCTCGAGACGGCGGCGGAGGGCGGCCGCCAGCGTGGTCCCGTCGTCCGCTCCCTCGAGCGTGAACGCGGGGGGCGGGGGCCGTTCAGCCACGGACGAGATCGAAGACCCTGGCCAGCGCGGCGTCGAGCTGCGCGGGCTCGGAGCCGCCCCCCTGCGCCATGTCGGGGCGGCCGCCCCCCTTGCCGCCGACGGCCTTGGCCACCTCGCCGACCAGCTTGCCGGCGTGGTGCTTGCCGACCAGATCGGGCGAGACCATCGCCACCAGCGCGATCTTCTCCCCCTCGACGCCGGCCAGGACGATGACGCCCGAGCCGAGCTTGTCGCGCAGCTGGTCGGCCACCTCGCGCAGCGCCTTGGGATCGGCCACGTCGGCGCGGGCGGCCAGCACCCGCACGCCGGCGATCTCGCGCGCCTCGGAGAGGAGGTCGCGCCCGCCGCCGGAGGCGAGCTTGCGGCGGAGCTTCTCGAGCTCCTTCTCCAGCGCGCGCTGGTCGGCCTGCAGCTTGCCGATGCGGGCGGCCACCTCGAACTCGCTGGCGCGCAGGAGGCGCCCCGACTCGAGCAGCTCGGACTCCATCTTGCGCACGTAGCCGAAGGCGCCGGCGCCGGTGGCGGCCTCGACGCGGCGGACCCCCTGCGCGACGCCGGTCTCCTCGGTCAGCTTGAAGAGCGCGATGTCGCCGGTGCGGGCGACGTGGGTGCCGCCGCAGAACTCCTTCGACTCGCCCATGGTCACGACGCGGACCGTGTCGCCGTACTTCTCGCCGAAGAAGGCGATGGCGCCGGCCTGCTTGGCCTCGGCGATCGGCAGCACCGCGGTGTCGGTGGCCACGTTCTGGCGGATGCGGGCGTTGACCAGGTCCTCGACCTGCCGCTTCTCCTCGTCGGTGAGCGGCGCCGTGTGCGAGAAGTCGAAGCGCAGCCGGTCGGGCGCCACCAGCGAGCCCTTCTGGGTCACGTGCGTCCCCAGGACGTGGCGCAGCGCCCAGTGGAGCAGGTGGGTCGCCGAGTGGTTGCGGCGGATGTCGTCGCGCCGCTCGCCGTTGACGGTCAGCTCGACGGCGTCGCCGACCCGCAGCTCGCCCGACTCGACCTCCGCGAAGTGGACCCACAGCGTGGAGACCGGCCGCTTGCAGTCGCGCACGGCCAGGCGCGCCTTGGCCGAGGCGATGGTCCCCGCGTCGCCCATTTGACCGCCCTGCTCGCCGTAGAAGGGCGTCTCGGCGACGATCACCGCCACCTCCTTGGAGTAGGGGCCGACGGCCTCGACCTCCTGGCCGTCGGCGACCAGCGCCACCACCTTCGACGTGGCGGCGATCTTCTCGTAGCCGAGGAACTTGCTGGGGCCGACCCGGTCGGCGATCTGCTGGAACACCGCCGCCACCGCCACCTCGCCCGAGCCCTGGAACTCGCTGCGCCGCCGCTGCTCGTCCATGGCGCGCGCGAAGCCCGCCTCGTCGACGGTGAACTTGTTGTGTTCCGCGATAACGCGGGTCAGGTCGAGCGGAAACCCGTAAGTGTCATACAGCTGAAAGGCCAAGGTTCCGGGGATGACGCGATCATGGAGACGCGTCATGTTGTCTTCGAGAATTCGAATTCCTCGTTCCAGCGTCTCGCGGAACCTCGACTCTTCCTCGGACGTAACTTTGCCGATCAAGCTGTGGCGTTCCTTGAGTTCCGGATAGACGCCTCCCATCGCTTCGACGACCTGATCAACAAGCTTTGGGAGCAGACTTTCGCCGCGGATCCCCAGCAGCCAGCCGTGATAGACGGCCCGCCGCATGATCCGGCGCAGCACGTACTCGCGCCCGGTCTTGTCGGGGAAGACGCCGTCGGCGATCAGGAAGGCGGTCGCGCGCGCGTGGTCGGCGATAGCGCGCAGCGAGACGCTCTCTCCCGCGTAGTCGGCGGCGACGAACTTCTTCTTGGCCAGCGCCGCCACCCGGTCGATGAGCGGGCGCAGCAGATCCGTCTCGTAGTTCGAGCGCACCCCCTGCAGCACGGCGCACAGGCGCTCGAGGCCCATCCCGGTGTCGACCGACGGCTTCGGCAGCGGGCGGCGGTCGCCCGGGCCGACCTGCTCGAACTGCATGAAGACCAGGTTCCAGATCTCGATCCAGCGGTCGCAGTCGCAGGCCGGGCCGAGGCAGCTCCCTCCCGCGGCCTCGACGGCGCAGGGGATGTCGTTCCCCTGCAGGTAGTGGATCTCGCTGCAGGGGCCGCAGGGGCCGGTCTCGCCCATGGCCCAGAAGTTGTCCTTGTCGCCGAGCGAGATGATGCGCTCGTCGGGGACGCCGGCGACCTGGCGCCAGAGGACGCGCGCCTCCTGGTCCGACTCGTGCACGGTGTAGACCAGCCGGTCGGGCTTGATGGCGAAGGTCTTGGTCAAAAGCTCGTGGGCGAAGGCGATGGCGTCGGGCTTGAAGTAGTCGCCGAAGGAGAAGTTCCCCAGCATCTCGAAGAAGGTGTGGTGGCGCGCGGTGCGGCCCACGTTCTCCAGGTCGTTGTGCTTGCCGCCGGCGCGCACGCACTTCTGCGAGCTGGTGGCGCGGGTGAAGGTGGTCTTCGCCTTGCCGGTGAAGAAGTCCTTGAACTGGTTCATCCCCGCGTTGGTGAAGAGCAGCGTCGGATCGTTATGCGGCACCAGCGACGCGCTGGGGGTCTCGCGGTGGCCGCGCTTGCCGAAGTAGTCGAGGAAGGCGCGGCGGACGTCGGGCGACAGGGTGGGGACGGAGACGGGGTCGGACATGAAGGAGCGAAGACTAATCGTCCGCGGCGTCGTCCTCAACACCGGCGCGCGGGTCGCCTCCCCGGCGGCGCTTGACCGG
>DASZVW010001037.1:0-31755 GCA_035546895.1 Polyangia bacterium | reverse complement strand
CACCGTGGCCCGCGCAGCGGGTCGGCCCCGTGCCGCCGAGCGGAGCGACCAGAGACCGACGACGGGCAAGGAGGCAACCACCCGGAGGACGAAACCGAATTCCGAAACGCGAGCGGGCTGGGCCCCCCGGGCGGCGTCGATGAGATCGCGAGAGATCAGTGGCAGGCCTCGGTGAAGATCGGAGGCTCGCTGGTGTCCGGGAAGCCGCCCCAGGAGCTGTAGCAAGGTTGGCCGCATCGAATCGTTTCGCCCGGGCAGCTGGGGTTCTGCATGGTGACGATGCCGTCGCAGTTCCAGTCGTAGGAACCGCAGGCGTCCGGCATCTGCAGGAACTGCTTGGTGTCGAAGGCCGGATTGGCCCCGCTGTCGAGGTCGCAGCAGTCGCCGGAATAGGCGGCGTAACCCGCGGGTGGCGGAGCGTTGAGCTCCTCGCAGAAGCGCCCCTGATCGGACCCACCGTACCCGTCGCCGTCAGCGTCGGCGTAGTAGGTGAGGCAATGGCCGCTGACACAGTCGCCATCCGCCTGGCAGGCGGTCCCGTCGACGAGCTTGCAGACCGGCACGGAGCTGCTCGGCGGGAGAAGGCAGGCCGAGGATCCGACGCAGGGAGCGGTCGCGATGGTGTCTTGGCCACCCGTCAGAGCTGCGCAGTGGCCCATCGCCGCCTGCTGGTTGCAGGCGTAGCACGTCTGTCCGCAAGGCGAGTCGCAGCAGACGCCATCGGTGCAGAACCCTGAGCCGCAGTCGGCGTTGGTGCTGCAGGCGGTGCCAAGGGGGTTGGTGGGCTTGACGACCACTACCGTCGTGGCGTCCGGCGTCGGAACGCCAGCGTCGACCACGGTGCCGGTGTCGGGGTGCTCGTCGGCCGTCCTGTTGGAGCAGCCGGCGAGGAGCACGAGCGGGAGGATGATTCGTACGACCATCTTGATGTTCGTCAGCATGGGAAGCTCCTGAGCGTTGTTGGTTGGCAGACCTCGGGCGGATCGGTGCTATTGGCAGGTCATGGGCGAGCCCTTGGCCCCGCACTCGGAGACGGACACGTCGCTGTACGTCGTGCCGTATTCCTTCCCCTCGATGATCCCGTCGCAGTTGTAGTCGAACGAACCGCACGCATCGGGGGTGGCGTAGAAGCCGAGCGTGTTGGGGTGCGCGTAGATATCGCTGTCGCAGCAGTCGCCGCCCGTGGTGACGTAGCCACCGGGAGCCGCCGCGCCGGTCTCCTCGCAGAGCATTAGCGTCGTGTTGTTGTCGCCGTAGCGATCGCCGTCGCGATCGGCGTAGAACGTCTGGCAGTTGAGCGACGCGCAGTCGCCGGCGGTCTTGCAGGACTGCGCGTCCTTCAGGCGGCATCCGCCCACGTCGAGCGAGGTGCTCGGCGCGCCGCACGTGCGGGGGCTGGTGCACGGGATCGCCGCGTTCAGGTCGTCGCCGCTCGTCTGAGCGGTGCAATACCCCATGGTGCCGGTCTGGTTGCAGTTAAAGCATTGGCCGTCGCAGGCGGTGTTGCAGCAGACACCGTCGACGCAGAAGCCGGAGGCGCACTCGGAGTTTGCGGCACAGCCTTCTGCGAGAGGCTTGCCTGGGTTGCCGGCGTCTGGCGGCGGCAGCTTGGTCTCCTCGGCCGCGCCGCCGGCGCCGCCCGCCAGGCCACCGGTCCCCTGAGCACCCGCGGGTCCGGAGTCGACCACCGGAGGCTCAGAGTTGGTGGTCGGACACCCCGAGAGGAGAAGGAGCGCGAGGATGGCGAGGTAGTGGGTGGAGAGCATGGTCAGATCCTTGATTTGGTGGTTGGTGGGTTCTGGTTACCGGTCGAGGCCGCGCCCGCGGCCCGGCCGGCGGACGATGGCCGTGCGAATCGCCGCGAAATCGACGCCCGCGTCGATGGCCCGGCCGATCTGGCCGCGAACCTTCTCGAGGGCCGGGTCCGCCTGGCGACTCAGCCGGCGCAGCGATTCGCGATGGCGCCCTTCGATCTGCATCTGGTCGGCCCAGCGGTTCCCGTACTCGGGAGGCCGCCGCTCGACCGGTCGCGCGCCGGCGAGCTTGGCGATCTCCCCCGAAAGGGCGGCTCCCCGGCGATCTCTCCCCAGCGCCGCCACGACCGTCAGGTTCCGAGGCGCGTCGGCGATGATGTGCGCGAGGACCCGCTTGGTGTGCTCGCTCGGGTTGTCCCCGACGTAGATGTACGTCGCGTGTTGCTTGCCGTGCGAGCGCTCGTACGCGACGCCGTCGATCGGCCGCTCGAGGATGACGATCGCGCGATCGCCTTCCCGGTAGCGGCTGTGCCCGAGATCTTCGGGGTCCTTGAGCGCCGCGCTGGCGGGGCCGAAGCGTTCCCCGTCGAACGTGCCACGTTCGAGGCCCATGCTCTCGAGAGCTCTCTGGGCATCGCGCTCGACGGTCATCGAGGCGAGGTGCCTATCGACCGCCCGACGAAGGGTGATCTCCCCCGAAGCCTCTCGATAGGCCACCGCTTCGCGCGTTGGCTTGGAGAGCCCTACACAGGCCGCCATCCGGTCGACGCACCCATCGAGGCTGCAGCCGTCCCGCCGAATCATCAGGTCGACGACGGTGCCCCGCTCGATGGGCTCGCGACCGGTCTGGTAGAGCCAGCGCTCCGCCGCCAGGTCCTTCGTCAGGAACAGCGTGTCCCCGTGGCGATCCGCGAAGGCGAGCTTCGTCGGGTCCAACTGGATGGGGCTGAGGTGAAAGCCGCCCGCCACCAGCCAGGCAGGGAGGTCGACTTGCTTCTCGAGCTGCTCCAGGAGCTTGGTCCGTACCTGATGCCGCTGGGCATCGATGGCCCGCTCGATGGTTGGCCCGCGCGAGCCGTCCTCACGTCCTTGAAAGCCGCCCGCGGTGCTCACGGCTTCTCCGTTTCATCTGCGCGGTAGGCGGGAGCCGGGCTCTCCTGCGTGATGTCGCCCTCAGGCGACGATTCGAGCGTGTCGGCCTGCTCGTTGGCATCCGTGGGGATGGCGCCCAGCTCGGCCTCCTCGTCGTCGGCGAAGATCGCGGCGAGGGGGAGACTTTCGGATTCCGCAGGAAGCGTTCTCGTCTGGACCAGACGCCAGGTCTGAATTTCGATGCCCCACGGCAGTCGCGACCAGCGACGCTCGACTCTCTTCGGGGCCGGCGGGGGCAGCGGAACGGCCGCGCTGCTCACTGCTGCTCTCCGACCTGCCTATCGGCATCGGCGTCGGCGGCGCGGAGGACCTGCGCGAGTTGAGCGAGAGCCGCGTTGCGGCGGCGGTTGATGTACCACCCCGGGTGGCCAAGCCGCTTCGCGATGCGGTGTCGTTCGAGGTCCTCGAAGTAGTAGAGGACGATGATCTGCCGATCGAGGTCCGACAGGGTGTCGAGCGCTCGTCGAACCTCGTCACGGAGAAACCTGGCATCGAGGGCCTCGAATGGATCGACGCTCGGCTCCTCGTCGACGGGAACCACCCGGGGCTCGTCGCCTTCGGTGCAGCCCTGGCGCCAGTTCCGGCGTGGGAGCGGCGCGGTGCGGTCGGCGCCAGCTTCGCTCGTGGAGGCCTTCCACTGCCGGTGATGGGCACGCCCGCGATTGGAGGTTCGGAGTCCCTCGATGACGGCGCCGCGGATACGCGCGAACGCAAACGTCTTGAAGTGCGCCCCGGCGTCGGGACGGTAGCGATCGGCGGCCTGGGTGAGACCGACGTGGGCGTAGCCGAGAATGTCGTCGTAGTTCACGACGCCGTGGAGATCGAGCTCCGTCATGAACGCGGTGGCGACCGCGCTGCTGTACGGGAGGAACTCGTTGATCAGGCGGTCGCGTTCGGAGATCTGCATCGGTTGCCTCTTTCTGGCGGGCGGCTAACCCGGCCAGGCAGACGAAATGGCAACAGCGATGCCGTCGGACTGAAGAGAGCGCGCCCAGCAGTTCCGAGCAGTTGGAGAGCGCGACGGTGTACGTCGTTTGTTCGGCCGTACACTCTGCCGAACAACTCGCCGAACAACCGCTGGGCGCGGGGCGGAGCTCTTAGCGCTTGCGCGCGAGGCGGCGATTGACGAGATCGGCGGTCGTGCCGAGCTCCGCGGCGAGTCGGTCGACGTCGCCACCGGCGTCGCTCAGACGACGACGCAGCTCTGGCTCACTGACTCCCAGAACGCTTCGTAGCGGTGGCGCTCTCTCGAGCCAGTCGTAGAACGTCGTCCGGCCGACCCCGAGCACCTCGGCCGCCTTGCTCCTGTTCCACCGAGAGCGTTCGAGGGCGGCCAGCAGATGCTCCTCGGAGTACCTCGCCGGTTTCGGGACCTCTGCTGCATCGAGACCGGGAGACAACGGCGAGACGGTGCTGACCGCGTCGTCGAGGAGAAACTTCCGGACCTCGGCGTGCGTGTCGCCGGCCAGGCCGTCACCCAGGGTATGGGCGAGCTTCCGCGCCAGCCCGACGAGGCTTCGCACGTTGGCGGTCAGGGCAGCTCGGGCGACGGCGGCCACGTCTCGAGCGGACAGCCACGGACGGACTGTCGGATCTGGTTCCTGGAGACGCTGCAGCTCGGACGGATTGCCGAGCTCTCTTCTCAACAGGTGGAGGAGCAAGACGCCGACGTCCTCGCGTCGCGAGCGAAGGGGTGGCAGCGTGATGACGAAGGCGGTGTTCAGCCGGTTGTAGAGCGGACGCTCGAATCTTTGCTCGGCGACGGCCTTCTCGAGCTGCGCGTCCGTGGCCGCCACGATTCGTGCGTCGACCTTCACCGCTTGGGAGGAGCCCACCGGTTGCACCTCCTGGTCGTCGAGAACACGGAGGAGCATGGGCTGGACGTCACTGGTGGTGTAGCCGATTTCGTCCAGGAATATCGTGCCGCCCGCCGCCGATCTGAAGTACCCGGGCTGATCGTCGGTGGCCCCAGTGAACGAGCCCTTCTTGTGCCCGAAGAGATCTGCGACCGCCCGGTTCTTGTCGAGACGCCCCATGTTGACCGCGACGAATGGACCCTTCGCCCTGGTTCCGGCGGAATGGAGAGCACGTGCGGCCAGTTCCTTGCCCGATCCGCTTTCGCCCCGGAGAAGCACCGGCGTCGTCTTGTTGGCCAGTCGGGCGATCGACCGCCGGACGTCCTCTATGGCGTCACTGGAGCCGAGAAGTCCCAAGGCCGGCGAACGACTGATCGGGAAATGGACGGCGTGAAGGCACAGCACGATTCGCCGTGCCAGCGTGATGATCAGGCCGCCCCGCAGCTCCTCAGCGGATACCCGGCGAGGAGCCGTGAGGAGCTGACCGTCGACCTCCACCTGGTCCTCCTGCAGCCGTCGCAGCTCGAGGCTCCCTCGGGTGAATACGACGTCCAGGATCGGCTCCTTGCTGATGAACCGATGGGCCAGCGGCTCGCCGGCATCTGCGCCGGGTGGGAAGAAGGTCGGTTCGAACCGACTGACGCGGGCGACGTCGAGCTCGAGGAGGTTCGTAAGCGGCGCGATGTGGCCGATGCGGTCGAGGTGGGGGTGCCAGACGACAGTGAGAGCCGGGATGGTCGGCAGACCAGCCTGGCCCGTCAGGCTGTCGAGTGGACCTACCGTGAGTGTGGAGTCGTCACCCGACATGACTGGTCGTTCATGCTCATTGCGGTTTGCCGGGCGGGACCGCTTCTCCGATGAGAGGACTCGTGTCCTCCCGCCCTAGAAGTCGGTGACCCTGGCGGCGACCCCGCTCTTCGAGAAGGTGCGCCGCTACCGAGACGGCGTCGTTACGTTCCCGGTAGCGTCCAGCCGCGCCTGCCCAGCTCGCCATTTCGCACAGAGTCGTGACGACCCCGGGGATGTCGTCGGGACGGCAGTGGGCCAGGACCGTGATCGCGCGATCAAACATGCCGAGGTTCTCGGCCGGCGTGCGCGGATGTTGCGGACCTGCTCAGCTCCGGGAGATCGGGTCCGGGACTAGAAATGGCCTGCCAAGCGGACGGACGAAGGACCCACGGCGAGGCTGACCTCACCACCGTGAGGTCGGCCGCTGTAGAGGACGATGGCACCCGCTGCGGCCGCGGCGACGCCTACCCCCGTCAGGACATAGCCGGCCGTCTTCGTGTTGTAGACGGGTACGCAGTCGGCTGATGCGCCGGCGCTGCACGAGCCGCTCGACGAATGCCGGTCTACCGCGATCCAGACGATTCCCCAGGTGGCGACGCCGAGGCCCACCCCGACGAGGCTGGCGCCGGTCCACGTCCGCCAGGTCGACTGCGGCTCTATCTCCCTCGCGTGCAGCGGTGAGACCGCGGCCGGGGTGGCAGGAGGGGGAGCCGGCGCGGGAGGCAAGGAAGTCGGCTCGAGGACGATCTTCAGCTGGGTTTCCTTCCCAGTCTCGACGGGTACCGCCATCTCGAACTGCTTGAAGCCTGAAGCCGTCGCGGTGACGAGCGCCGACCCCGCGTTCACGCGAACGGGCTTCGCAAGAGGCAGTGTCCCCGCGGGCTTTCCGGAGATCACGACGGCCGCGCCTGCGGGCCCAGTCAGCGCGATCTGGCCCATGTGGCTCTCGACGAGCGTCAGCGCTTGCTCGAGCAAAGGTCGATGGTTCCTCACCCACGGGTCTCGAGAGCTCGCGAGGGAAGTGTTGAGGTGCTGCTCGGCGTCCTCCCAGTGCTCCACGGCGGATTGAGCCAATCCGAGTTGGCCTGCACTTCGCGGCGTCGGCGCGACCTCGTTCGCCTGCTGGAGGATCTCCACTGCTTCAACGGACTTCCCCGCCCGTCGAAGCTCGAGGCCCTTGGCGATCAGCGCGTCGGCTCCGATGTCGTCGGCGGCGTAGGAAGTCCTTGCGACGGTGAGGAGAAGAGCCAGGACAGTGATGCGTTTCATGACAAGGCCTCCCGTGCGTTCAGTCGGTCGGAATTGCGATGCCGTGCGCGTCGAACTGCGGCGCTGCCCTCTTGGGCTTCTTGTGCGGGTGTCTCGGTGAAGGTCCGGGCGCAGGTTTCACGCTGAGCGCGGCATCAGGGGCACTCTCGCTCACGGGTGCGGGTTCCATCGGCACTCGAGACGTTGGGGAGCTGCTGGGAATCGTCGCCGCCCCGGTATTCGCCGTTTCGGCGGCGGACCCGACATGTCGAGGGGGAGCGGACGGCTGTGGGGGCGGCACTTTCCCGCCGGTTGCCGAATGCGATGCCAACGCGGCAGGCGGGCTGAGCGGCTGGCGGCCGGCGCCCGCTCTATGCGTGATCAAGAGCGCCGCGCCGAAGACGAGCGTCAAAAGGACGCCAGCGCCTCCCACTATCAACGCCGGTCTATTGCGGAAGGGATTCCGGGCCGTCGTCTCGATTGCCGGTGGCGCGCCAGGTGGTTTCGGTCCCGGCACCGCCTCTGACGCCTCGTCGATGACGAGGGAGATCCCTCCGCTTTCGGGATGTCCGGACGGACGGGCGAAGGTCGCACCGTGAACCTCCTGAGAGCTCTCCCTCAACTCCGAAGTCGTGAGCGCGATCGTCGACTCTCGCTTGGCGACAACCGTCGGTGCGGTCCCCCACGTCGCCTCCGGCGGCGGCAACGTCGGTTCGACGCTGATCGGTCCGTTGGGGGCACTGGCCGCCGGTCCCGCCGAGATGGCGATCGAGACCTGCGCCGTGACTCGAAGAGGGGTAGAGCTGGTGAAGTGTGCCTCCCAGGTCAGCTGGGCCTGGGGCGAGGCGTAGGGCCGCAGTGCCACGCCGAAGGCGTGCAGGCTGGAAAACCGATTCTCGGGGTCGACGCTGATCGCTTTGTGGACCGTGGCGGCCAGCTCCACCGGAACGTCTCGTCTCAGCTCCTGAACCGGGGTGTAGTCACCCTTCCTGATCGCCTGCAGCAGCTCCATGTCTCGGAACTCTCGGCCCTTCTCGATCTCGAACGGCTTGCGACCCGTGAGTGCGGTGTAGAGGACGACGCCGAGAGAGTACTGGTCCGACTTGGCGGTCGCGGGTTTGCCGCTGAGCTGCTCCGGAGGCATGTAGTAGGGGGTTCCGAAGATGGTCCCGTTGCGGGTCAGCTCCGCGGTGTCCTCGCTTCCCGTTCCCGGGCGCTCCTCCTGCTTGACGGCCCCGAAGTCCAGCACCTTCGCCGTTTCGACCTGGTTATAGACGTGCAGGAAGATGTTGTTCGGCTTGACGTCCCGGTGCAGGTAGCCGTACCGATGGCACTCTCCGATCGCCACGGAGGCCTCCAGCGTCCGAGTGACCGCACGGGTCACGTCGAGAGGCCCCTCTTCGCGAATGACGGTACCCATGTCCTTCCCGCTGAGGAGCTCCATGACCATGTAGGGAGGCTGGTCGCCCGAGGCCTCCATGAAATCCAGGAGCCGCACGATGTGCGGATGCTCGATCTGAGAGATGGCGAGGGCCTCTCGCCTGAACCGTTTCACGAAGTCGCGGTCGGAGGCCTTGTCACCCTGAACGGTCTTGATGGCGACCATGCGCCGCAACTGCTCGTCGAAGGCGCGGTAGACGACGCCCATGCCTCCCTCGCCGAGAAGGGCGCGAATGCGGTACCTGCCGCTCAGGAGCGTGTCTCTGTTGAACTTCACGAGCGGTCCTTTCACCGAGCGTTCTCGGCAAGGCGCCCCGTAAAGGAACGTGGAAACGAAAGATCGTGACGCGGCGTGGTCGGGAGGGCGTCACGGCGAATGCGACAAAACCAAGAGTCCGTACCAACTTAGGCGTGAGGGCCACGCCGAGCGCCCTCCCCTTTCCCTCTCCTACCGCCCGGCTTTTCCGGTTCGAAGGAGTGTCAGAGGACACGCTGGAGACGCCAGGTTCCGTCGGGGTCGACCCCGAGGACGCGGTCGAGGCCAGTCAGGCGCCGACCACCGGGATGCGCGGGGTCCTTCGTCAGGTGGACACAGAGCTGGATCACCTGGGCGAGAAATTGACGGGGCGCCGTGGGAATGACCTCCTCGAGGAGCTGGCACACGCGATCGAGCATCCCGCGGGTGTCGTTCGCGTGGATGGTGGCCACCCCGCCCGGGTGGCCGGTGTTCCACGCCTTGGTCAGCTCGAGCGCCGCGGCCCCTCCCCTGATCTCCCCCACCACGATGCGGTCAGGACGGGAGCGAAGCGCGTCGACAATGGCTCGCTGCCACCCATAGACGGGCTCCACCACGAAGATCTGCAGCTTGTTCGGGGCAGCGCACTGGAGCTCCCGCAGGTCCTCGACGATGTAGAGCCGGTCGGCGGTCTGCTCCGCGATCTCATGAAGGATCGCATTGGTGAAAGTCGTCTTCCCCGACCCGGTCGACCCGCCGACGAGGATGTTGGCGCGCTCCCCGATGGCCCGTCGAATGGCGTCGGCTTCGCGGGGCTTCAAGATCCCGCGGCCTACATAGTCGTCGAGGGTAAAGACCTTCGCCGGGGGCTTACGAATCGTGAACGTCGGCGCTTCGACGATCGGCGGGATCATGGCCTGCAGGCGGGTATTCCAGCCCGGAATGAGGGCCGCCAGCGAGGGCTTGGCCGCCGTGATCTCCGAGCCCACCGCGTCCGCGACGAGGCCGAGCATCACGAGAGCCTCGCTCTTGGACATTCGAACCGAGGTGCGTTTCATCACCTCGCCCATCCGCTCGACCCAGACCGTGCCGTCGGCGTTCAGGGCGATCTCGATGACGCCAGGGTCCTCGAGGTACGGGACAATCGACCGCATCTGGAGCCGGAGCGCCTCCAGACGGCGGGCCTCGGACTCATTCGCCGGCGAGGCCGTCACGGGCTCCCTTCGCTGCTTCGACCTCCAGGGCCAGCTCGTCGGCCTCCTCGGTCCCGAGCAGATCGACCAGGACGCGCTTCGACCCCGATATCCGTCGCCTGAGAAACTCGATCATCTCGGCGTACCGGCGGTCCGCTGACTGCCTGGCCGCCTTCTGCTGTTCCGGACTGATCGAGGTGGTGTGGGCGAACCAGATGTGGACGTAAGCGGCGAGGAACTCCGCGAGGGTGTCGTTCTGGCGGTGGCTTCGCCCGAGCCCCCGCGTGAGCCGGTCGAGCCGCCGGAGTATGAGCGCGGTGTCGGAGGACCGGTCGAGATACTGGTCGAGCGCCGCGTTCATCACCGCGCGGTTGGTCGCACCGGTTCTCGCCGTGTAGGCCCGCAGGCGGTCGAAGGTGTTCCGGTTGATCCGCGCGTGGACCAGCTGTGGTGGTTCCCGGCGCCGCCGCCGACTGGGCTGTTCGTCGCTCTGGTGATCAGTCGCCATCGAGAGTCCTTTCCTGTCGCCTTCCCGCTCAGAGGGGGATGTCGTCCTCACCCCGGGGTGCTTCGGATGTCGGCGCCCCGCCCCCCGCGGGTGGCGCCGCGCCCGGCTGGTCTGAATCGGGCCTGAAGAAGGCCGCGAACGCTCCCACGCCCAAGCCCTCCGCTTCGTCGCCGGGTTTCGCCTGAGACACGATCGGGGGTGGGACCGCCGCCTCCTGGGCCTCTCGATCCGGCGGGGCGTTCGAGCTGTGCCCGGCCGCGATGGCGGCAGGGGCCCCCGAAGAAGCGGGCGTGGCAGGCGGTCGCGCCCGCTCCCAGTCCGACGCCTCCCGCGTGCCGAGCAGCTCGCCCCGCCGCTGTCTTTCGTTGTCGGGGGTCGGCCGATCGACCCGGCCTTTGAACCGGGCGTCGGTGTAGTACATGACCTTGCGCCCCCGGTACGGAGCCATGCCGCCCACCAGCAGCAAGGCGTCCTCGTACGGTAGCCGGAGTATCTCATCCGGCGTCAGGAGCGGGCGCCCGTGCTCCTGCTCGCTGTGGTTGACGTTCCGGAAGAAGCCGCCGCCCGAGTAGCTCCGGGCCAGCTTGGTGTGGGTCGCCTGCCCGATGAGATCGCTGATTCGCCTGGCCGTCCTATCGTCGTTCGCCGTGTAGGTCAGCCGGACGTGGCAGTTGTCCAGGATGGAGTTGTTCTGGCCGTAGGCTGCCTGCAGCTGGTTGAGCGACTGCGCGATCAGGAAGGCCTTGATGCCGTAGCCGGCCAGGTAGGCCAGCTGGGTCTCGAAGAACGACAGCTTCCCCAGCGAGGGGAACTCATCGAGCAGGACCAGCAGCCGGTGGCGGTAGCCCGGTTTCTCCCCGAACTCCATCCGCTCCGTCAGCCGGCGCCCGATCTGGTTGAGTAACAGGCGGATGAGCGGTCGCGTGCGATCGATGTCCGAGGGGGGGACCACCAGATAGAGCGAGACCGGGTCCCGCGCATTCATCAGCTCGCTGATCCGGAAGTCGGACGTCCCGGTGTTCCGGGCGATGAGGGGGTCGTTGTAGAGGTTCAGGCAGGTCTTGGCCGTGGAGACGATCCCGGCCAGCTCATTCTCCGACTTGTCCAGCATCTCCCGGGCGTACTGCGCCACGACGGGATGCCGTCCGCTCGGCAGATGCCGGGTCACCAGCATCCGCTGGAAGGTGTCGTAAATCTGCGAGTCGGGATTCGACAGAAGCCGCGCGACCGCCGTGAGCGACTTCTCCGGCTCGGCATAGAGGACGTGGAGGATGGCGCCGGAAAGGAGTGTGTGCGCCGACGTCTTCCAGTGGTCCCGCTTCTCGGAGCCGTCGGGGTCGACGAGGATGTCCGCGATGTTCTGCACGTCGCGCACCTCTCCGGGTCCCTGGCGCACCTCGAGAAGGGGGTTGAAACGGATCGAATCGGCGGCGGTCGGCTCGAATCGCCAGCAGCGGGAGAATTGCCTCCGCCAGCCGGCCGTGCGCGTCCATAGCTCCTTCTTGATGTCGTAGACGAGGGCGCTATGCCGCCACGAGAGCAGGGTCGGAATGACCGTCCCGATGCCCTTCCCGCTGCGTGTCGGAGCGAAGACCATCACGTGCTCGGGCCCGTCGTGCGTGATGAGCCGGCCCGCCCGAAGCATGCGATAGGCACCTGGCTTGCCGAGCCCGGCGTACCTCGCGTCGCTCGTCTGGCACAGCACGACCCCTTCCCCGCCCAGCAACCCCGCCGCCTGCAAATCCGATTCGTCACCCCAGGCCGCCGACCCGTGGGCCGTGCTGGCCGGCCGGCGGCGCGCCATCGAGATGGACGCCACGATGAGCGGCAACCAGCCGACCAGGAATGAGGACCAGCCGATTACCCGCACGATCCGGAAGATCTGTGGCGCGTAAGCGCCGAAGTCGGAGTCCCAGCGCATCCAGGACCAGGGCGCGTAGACGTGAAGCCCACCCATCGCCACTGGGTCTCCGAGGACCGTCTGGTAGCCCAACCGGGACGCCGCGAGCCCGGTGGCCAGCGTGAAACCGACGGCCGTGACACCCACCGCACCGAGCAGGAGCACGAGCAGCATCCCCCTGCGTTTCATGACTCCCCTCCCCGGTTCAGGCTCCGCGCCGGTCGGACGTCGACCCGCTTGTTCTGGTCGACTGTGACTTCGACCTCGCGGCCTTCGAGGCGGGCCGTCTGCAGGCTCGCCGGCACCAGCAGGAGGCGCTTCGTCCGCGGGTCGACGACCCGCGCGAATTGCCTGCCCGAAGGGAGCGGCGGACAGTTGACGAGCGTCCCCCGTGCGTTCGTTCCCCTGTCGTCGTAGGTGACGCCGAGCTCGCCCGCCAGCCGCCGCCCGAGCAGCAGGCGCTCCATGGCGTCGAGACGGCGGCCGTCCTCGCCGGGGCGCGGGCTGAGGCCCATGGACACCAGGTGCGCCGCGCGCCTCCGGATGGCCGCCTCCAGCTCCGCCCCGAACCCTGCCGCCGCGCGCCCGGGCGTGCCCGGTACCTGCCGATCGAGCCAGGTCGGCCCCGGGTAGGTCGCTTGAATGCCGAGGTTGGCCCCGCTGTACTGGACGAGCAGCCGGTGGCGCGGGTGGGTCGCCTCCCGCGCACGCAGCTGCTCCAAGAGGTCCGCCGGAACCCGCCAGGAACCGTCCGGCAGCCGCTCGACGAGCCCGTACCTCTCCAGCCGCTCGAGCCGCCGGACGTTCCCGTTCACGAGGTCCTGCGGTGAAGCCGTCGTCGCTCCGCCAGTCTGCAGCTCCTGGAGGTGCCTCTCGGGCAGGTAGAGGCCTCCCGTACGCTCGGCGGTCCGCGCGAGGACCTGGTCTGTCGGCTTGATCCATGACTCGGTCACCCGGCTGATCCGGACGACGTCGCCGTCGCTCAAGAATTCGGCCGCCTGACGTTCGAGACGGACGTAGTGAGTCTCGCCGGCGGCCGTCTCGACCGCCGCGAACATCTCGCCGGTCAGCTCATCGTGGAGTCCCCGGCCCCGCACGACACCTTCGATCGGGGAGGAGATGCCCGCTGGGTCGAGTTGCTGGAAGCGCGAGGGGTCCCCCGGCGCGACCCGGTGCAGCCGCTTGACGACGTCGTTGCGGAGCCCGAGCTGCGTGAGATCCTGCTGCCAGCCGGCCGCAAGCTCCCAAACCCCGTGGGGCCTTCGCATCGCGAGGCCGAGGCGCGCCAGGACCGCCAACCGCGCGAGCACGGAGGCGCGGAGCGGGCCCGCCAAGGTCGCCAGCGCCTTCGCTTCGAGGCGTCCCTCCACCCCTACGAGCCTCTGGATATTCCAGTCGAGGGAAGTGAGACGCTCCTGGTCCACCTCACGTCGGCGCTGGATTCCGATGTCATGCGCGGAGCGAAGCCCGAGCTCGCGCGTCAGCAGCTGCTGGGCCCGCGCCCGCATGTCGCGCTTGATGTACCGCTGCGGGATGTGGACCTCCTTGCCGTTACCGTCGACCCCCCTGACGACCAGGTGCACATGCGGGTGCTCGGTGTCGTGGTGGTTGACCGCGGCCCAGACGAGCGGGCGCCCCAGATCCCGCTCCATCTGGGCCACGAGCTGGAGCGCGAAACCCGAGAGGTCGACCGCCCGGGCGTCCTCTGGTGAGACCACGAAGCGGAACTGGCGCTTCTCGCCGTCCAGCGGCTCGGCGAACGCGGCCCGATCGACCGGCCCGCCCGCGTTGTAGAGCCGCCCAGGGGAGCCGTCGCGCTCCACGCCATCGCGCTCGAGGTAACCGAGATGCCGCGCGGCCGCCAGACGTCCCCCGCCCCTGGTCGCCACGTAGTGCGACTTGACGACGCAGCGGCGCGAGCTCGCCGGCGTCTCGCCGATGTCGTAGCGGGCCTTTTTTGTCCCGCCGCCAGCGCGGCTCGCCCGCTCCACCGCGCGCCGGATTCGCCCGAGCGCCGATGGCCTCGAGCGCGCCCTCCCGTAGCCGTCACCCTGGCGCGAGCGGCCGACGATCTGCGGCCTGAACAGGAACTCGTACTCGAACGAATCGGAGGGCATTGGCTGGCTCTTCGCCGGCCTTCTCGGCACCGAGCCCCCGAAACGAACAAAAACTCGACATCACCGTCGGTGAGCGATCGCCTTCCACCATCGAAATGCGCGGTTGATACCGACAAAAGCGAGCACTGGCGCCCCCTTACCACCTCCGATGTATTTCGGTGGTCTTCGGAAGTATCACCCTTTCCTTTTTCAAATGGCCCAGATGCACGGAACGTGTATCAGGCCTTTTATCTTGCGTTCGTCCCTCACGCCGCAGACCCGGACACCCTGAACGATTTCGATCTCCGGCAGTCACTTTCGGATCGTCGTGGCCGAGAAGGTCCGCGAGAGGTCCCTGACCCAAGGAGGATCTGGATGCGGTCGACAACGAAGACGAGGTTCGAGAAGAGACTGGTGGACACCGCCAGGGAGAATCTCGAAGCGATGCCTCCACCGCCCGCGGAGACGAAGCTCCTGTCGATTCGCGAGGCGATCCAGGAGCTGAACCCGACGATCACCAAGCTGCTCCGCCGAGGACACACGCGCGACAGCGTCGTGGCGTTGCTCAAGGAGCAAGGCATCGACTGTTCGCCGGCCACCTTCCGCAGCATTTACCGCGCGCCAAAGCCTCGCGGCCGCGACGCTACCGTGAAGGCGTCGAAGACGGCGACGCCAACGGCGTCCGCCGGCGGCGACGTTCCAATCACGCCCGCCCCCGCCCAGACACCACCCGCCCGGCCCAACGGGAGCGGCGTCGCCGCCGCGGTTCGCGGCGATGGTCGCGGCGTTGCTCCCGTAGCGACGCAGGCGTCAGCCAAGGCGTCGTAGTCGGCGTTCCCGTTGCTACGCACAGGTAGGCCCGGCGAGCGCCTCGAGGTGGTCCGCCGGGCTATCCCCCGTCTCCGCGGCCGCTGCGTCCATGGCCCGAGTGACGGGCGCACTCACGTCTAGCCACCGACGGAAAGACGAAAAGAACGCTGCAGTCGGCCGGCAGTGACACCGGGCGCTATAAGGGTCGTTAAGGGGGCGAGTGCGGAAGCGTCGAGTGCGGAGCCGACCTTCGCGCGCTTGTGGGCGCGGCGTCGGGCGTTCTCGGCAAGGGGGCACCGGGGGGGCGCTCGGAACGGGCGGGAGGAAAAGGAGAGAGGAGCCGCGGGTTGCTCCAGTCGCCCCTCTCGTCGAGGCGGGCGCTGTCGGTGTTGTCGGGGAAGATGGCGGCGCGTGCTGGAGGTGGGTCGTCGTTCTGGACGCTCCGCTGGGCGTCTAGTTTGGCGACGTCGGGTATGACGTGCTCGACGATACCGGTGATCTCGAGGTCCGCTTCCAGGTGCCGAAGGATGCAGTAGCGGATGGCGGTCACGGAACCCCTCGCTTGGCGTCGTCGGCGGCGGTCGAGGTGCGAACGGCGAGCTCGCGGCATGGTGCAGGCGTACTCGTACTGGGAAAGCATCGCAGTGGCGATCCCGATGTTGGTGCAGCCGTCGAACAGCTCGTCGGTGGTGCGACCGAAGCGCGGCGCCCAGGCGATGGGCACGGCCATGTAGCCGACGGCGGCGCGGCCGCCCTTCGCGGCGACGGAGTCGATAACCTTCCGTGCCTCGGCGATGGAATGGGCCGTGTCGTAGGTGTCGAGAGTGGCGAGATCGCCCACGAAGTACTGGTTCCCGATGCTGAGCTTCATGGCCAGCGCTTCGACGAGGTGGTCGTCGTAGTGGACGCTACAGGAGAGGATGAGGGCTAGAAGAACGTCCATATGGGCACCGCGGCTGTGAGGGCGCCGATGGCGACAGGTCCGAAGTAGCGGGAGTCGAGGCTCGATTCGCCGTTGGCGGCCAGGAAGACGTATCCCGTCGGGACCGCGCCGCAGAACTGATACGGCTCGAGCGGACGACCGACATGGTCGTGCCTGGCGATGGTCGAGATGACCGTGTTGCCCACGACGTAGCGGTCGCCTGCGGTACAGACGTGGTCGCCGCTGATGGCGACAATGCGTTTGAGGAGCGGGAAGTCCGCGGGTAGATACCCGCGGGTCGCGACGAGAGACTGAATGGAGGGCGGGATGGACAGAGAGACCGTCGTGTCGCGGCTTACCGGTGAGCCAGGGCGTAGCCAGTAGAGGCCCCGGGGCATGCTGGCCGTGAGGTTCAGGGTCAGGCGGGAGGCGAGAGCGCGACAGCCGCCACCGGCGAGGGTGGTGATGACCGCCGCGGCGACGACGGTGCGCAGGGCAGCGCGCCACCGGCTCGCGAACCGTGGTCGAGGTCGAGGCGCCGAGATCTGCGAAGGGGTCTTCACGTCCCCCTTCTCGGCAAGGACGGACCAGAACGAACGCCACGAGCGTTTTTTTGGCGCAGGTCGCTTACGAAAGCAGCAGACGATCGAGGAGTGCCGTCACGTGGCCCGCGATGCGCTTGCCACGGCGCTCGATGAAGTCGACTAGCCGCAGCCAGAAGACGTCGGGCAAGGCGTCGACTCCCGCGTCACCGAGACGCCGCCTCAGAACATTGAGGGCCGTGATCGCCTTGGTAGTCGTGCGTCGGGTCGTGGCGACGTAGAGAAGCTTCACCGGGTGTGAGACGTGGCGCAGGCGGTTCGACCCGTGCGGAGGATCCGTGGTCTTGAAGAGGTAAAGGGCCTCGGAGGGCGCGTGGCGAGCCATGTAGGCGACGACCCGGCCGCCACGGTAGAAGGCGTGGGCGCGGCCCCGCGCCTCCTGAACGGCGTCCGGCGCGCCGAACACGATGCTTAGCTGCGTTGGCGTCGTCTGAAGACTCACGCTGGTCATAAGGGCGATGGATTGTGTCAGGGCGCACGCGGTTCATGCGGTCGGGATGACGCGGGTGATGCGGGCCGGCGGTACGACGAAACGCGTCCACAACGTTGGTTTCGCCAGATAAGAGCTGTCTGGCGGTGGGGCTCTGCTCGAAGGTACTTCATCGCTCAAGGCGATCCTCCCGCCGAGGTCGGCGTTCTCGATCGAGCTTCCTGAGGTGGTCGTTCCAGTCCTTCGTCTGGGGCGAAGCGTGACGACGAAGGGGGCGTCCGGCGGCGTCAAGAAGCCGCGCGTGAAGTCTCTCACCTCCGGCGTCGTTGTCGGTGGCACTCACCAGGTCAGCGCCGGCGGGCATCGCGGCGATCGCGCGCCGGATGAGTCCCAAAGCGTACGGGCCGACCGCACCGCCCGTGCTGATGTAGCGGGCGCGTGCGTGCGGAAACAGCTGGTGGTAGCTCAGCGCGTCTATGGCGGTCTCGACGACGACGAGGCGGTCATCGTGGGGGCGCACGGCGCTCGCCCAGTAGGTTTTTCTTCCGCCAGGCGCGAAGCTAGTGAAGTCGCGGTTCTTGATCTCGAAGCCGACGACCCGCCCGGTTGCCGGATCGACGTGAGCGAAGAGGACGTTGCCGCGCCTGTCGACGCGGTAGTTCGTCGCAAAACGCGGACTACGTTGGGTATAGACCGCGATCCCGCGCTCGGCGAGGTACCGGCTACGGATCGAACGGGCCTCCGCGTACGTGGCGGCGGTCGCGTCCTCGTCACGTGCCACTGGGGCGACGTCGCGTCGGTAGAGGTCGATGGGGATGATTGGACGATCCTCGCGGAGCCATGCCCGCAGCTGCTTCCGAACGTCGCTGAGCGTACGGGCGCCGCGTTTCTGCAGGAAGTCGATGACGGTGCCGTTGTCGCGGTCGGTGCGAACCGAAAAGTAGGTCCAGTGACCATCGCGATCACGCCGGATGATGACCTTGTCGTCGCTGTCGGGGTTACGCATGGAGATGCTGGAGGCGGTGCTCCCACCCCACCCGCCAGCCGCCGACCGTACGCGCCCGACGAAACGGTAGCCGAGGCTCGCCGCCAGCTCGGTCAGGTTGACGTCGCGCTTGAAGTGCTCGAGCTCGTCGTCCTCCCGGACACGGCCGTGGCGGTACCGGAGCGATGTGGTCATGGGACGTCGGGCCCACAAGAGAGCGAAACTAGTTCACCAGTCGCGTGGCCACCCGCGTGACCGTCCGACCCGCGGTCCTCGAGATCCGGGCTCCCCTGCGTCGCCTTCGACCTTTCTTCCTGCTGCGGCTGAGGTAGGTGCGGAGTGTCGGCTCTCCTATCGGGAACCCACCTGCCGTCAGCAAGGCGGCGATCGCCGCGACAGAGTGGCCGCGTTCCTGCAGCCCGATGATCTGGGGAGTCAGGTAGGTAACCATCTCCAACCTGCTGAATCGGGCTTTCGGTGCCGCAGACGGGATGGCCTGCAGAGCCTCCGCGAGTCCTTCGGCTTGGGATCGGGTGTATCGCATCGCGATCTCCTGATCAGGGGTCAAGGGTGGTACTCACGCCCCCCTTCTCGGCGTGTGGCACCGAAAACGAACGGTCCGACCGTCGAATACGGGACCTGCGGTGTTCCCCGCCGACGCCTATACTCGGAGGTTCGTGACGGGAGCGCGTCGACAGGCGCGCGCCAACACCTCGTTGCGGACGGCCGAAAAAGACGGCTCCACGCCAAGCACGCCGTGCCGGCGGAGAACCCGGTGAGCGCACTCCCTTCGCCTAGATCAGGCCGATGCGGGCAAGGTAGTCGGCGTCGGACCACGTCAGCAAATGCCAATCCCGGTCCATGTAGTGCTTAACGGCAAGCTCCCGCAGGGGATGCTTAAAGAGAACAGCGTCCTCGCCGTTCACCTTGTCCGAGTGACCACGTGCCCATTGGCCGCCGACGCGAAGGCGGGCAGCTTCGTCGCTACGCACCCAGAGATACGGGGCGAGGACAGAGGCACGGATGGCCGAGTCAGCGCTGTGGACGATCATCTGTGACCTTCTGGTTCCCTTCGGGAGTCGCAAGCATGGCACGCGCGCGGCGTGTGGCAAGCCTGTGCCCAGCGGGACCGCCCCGCGCCGCCTCAGCTCTGCACGAGCCACTGAACGCGGGACATGTACGCAAACTGCGAAGCGACGAGGTAGTTGTCGGCGGCGGAGGAGCCGCGCTCTTCCATAGGAGGACGCACCAGGCCGAGCAGACCTCGCGCGCGCTCTATCGCCCGATCGAACGCCTCGCGGCTGCCGACGATCAGGGGACTGGCATCCACGGCCGCGCGGGCGGCCTTCTTTGCCGCGCTGAGGATGCCATCGGGCGTGTGGCCATCGCCGCCGCCTCCGTCCGATGGCGGCGGGGGCGGATCGTGAGGCCCGTCGGGAAACGACAGCGACAGCGGATGGATGCTGACCGGATCGCTGTGACCCTTCCCGGCTGAGTGAGCAGAGACGTAAGTGTATCGCGAGTGCTTGGCGAGCCTCAGCACCGGCGCGAAATGCGTGTTGGCGGCGAGCGTCCGGCCTTCGGTGTGAGCGAAGAGATCGGCGCGGCGGAAGAACGCCGGGCTGCCATAGGCGACGTGCCCGTCGGCCCCGAGCGAGTTCGCGCAGGACTCGAGGGCGAGCTGCTGGTGCGGCGTGAGATCAAAACGAAAGTACGCCGATCGCCAGTGTCTCCACTCCTTGCCGCGCTTGAGGTGCTGGGGACGCTTGTACTGGAGGAAGAGGTTGAGCCGGAAGGGAGGCGGGTCGCGGAAGCGGAGCACCGGCCGTAACAGGACTGAGGGCCAGTCGGGCCACCAGAGCGGGGAGACAGGCAGCCCGGACGGCGTTGGCCCGAACCCGACCGACGCCCAGAACGATACGTCGGTGACCATCAGCGCCGCGTCGAAGCCGACGATCGATTCCAAGACCTGGCCGGGCGTCCATATCCGCCCGCTCCCGCCGGTCAGTTGCGCGTTGAGCGGCCCTTCGAGTTCCTTCTCCTCAAATTCCGCCAGGGGCATGGGCGTCAGGGCTCGCGCGTATCGCCGGAGAGCTCCCGGTGCAGTTCGTCGAATATCGTGTCGGCGCCCCACGCCTGGGCGGCCGTGAAGGCGACCTTTCGCTTCTGCAGGCTGGACAGCTCGCTCAACGGCTTGTAGGCGAGATCGTGCCCAGCCTCGGACCATGCGTGCTGGAAGACCGTCTTGATCTGCAGCTCGAAGAAGCGCGGGCCGGCGCCCTCCACAATCTGCGCGTCGAAGACATCCGTCGGCATCAGGCAGACGAAGTGCTTGCCGAAATACCCGAACTCGCTCTCGGACTCCGGGATCAGGTCTCGGGCCTCGATCGTCCGGAAGTGCTCCTCCACCAGACCCGCAACCGTCGCGACGTCGGAGACGTAGAGCACGACGATGCGGGCGCCGATCTGATCCTGTATCTGCTGCATCGGATCGTTGTACTTGAGCCGGCCCTCTTCCCGACGCAGGGCCTTTTCGAGGAACCGGTCCACGCTCTTGGCGCGCGCCGTGATCCGGTCGATTCTGCTGAAGCCTTCGAGCGTCCGGCGAAGGTGCTGCTCGATGCGCTCGGACAAGGGAACAAGCGTCGCCGCACGGAGGGCGGCGTACTCCCTACCGATATCGGATTCGGTCACGACCTCCTCCGGAGCTTCTCATCGACGACGTGCCCTTCGGTCGCGAACCGCTGCCGGCCGTCGGGCGCCGCTTCGCGGGTGAACACCTCGTCGAACTTGGGAGCCGGAGCGGTCAGGATGCCGCCGTTGTCGAGCTCGATCGTCCGCAGGGGCAGCCGGCGCTCGAACTCCTTCGCGTCCACGCGAAACCGCTCGCCAAGCAGGGCGGGATTGTGCACCTGCCGGCGCAGCACCTCCTGGGCGGCGGCGGGGATAGCGAATTTCGTCATGAACTCGGTGATGCTGGTCGTCTGGCCGTCCAGGCCCTGGGCGAGCTGCGCGGCGGCGATGAGCGCGGCCTTGACCGAAACGTCGGCCGCGCCCGCGGTGGCCGTGCGCAGGGCATCGGCGAGCCGCCGCGTGCCGGCCGCGCTGGTCGTCCGGAAGTCCGAGGCGAGAAACTCCTTGATCCAGTAGTCCGATATCGCATCCGAGCCGGCGTTGGACTGGCGGTCGATCGCCTTGCCCGTCCAGAACGAGGTCGAGGACAGCCGGTCCCGGTAGAGGGCCGACTTATAGGTGTAGGCGCTCTTCATGAAGATGCGCTCGAGGAACTGGACGGACAGGCCGCCGGCGTTCTGCTCGGCCAGGACGCCGCTGTCGGCCGGGAAGCGCGAGACCACCAGCTTGGCGTGTTGACCCTCATCGCCGGCGATCAGGAACAGCAGGCCCAGCTTGGAGCGGTTCGTTGTAACGTCCTGCAGCCGTCGCGCAATGGCCCGGCCGTGTTCGATGCCCCGATGCGTGGCATAGGCCAGGATAAGGTCGCGGCAATCGTTGTGCTGCGTCCCATCGGCGGCGTGGTTGAACGAGATGTCGATTGTGCATTCCTCGTCGGACTTGTTGTAAACGTCTTCAAGCATCTGAACGAGGCGGTTCGCCTCGCTTCGCTTCACGCGGGTGCCGCTGATGGGCGGAACGTCCTCGGCATTCTTGCCCGGATGCACCAAGAAACTGTGAATAGCAGCGATTGCCATTGTCGCGCGCAGGGCGGCCGGACCGACCGGACGGGCATCGGCCGGCCGGCGGAAAACTCTATCCTGAACCCGTCGGTTGTGAAACCTGGGCGCCGGCGGGGCGATCGCCGTCGGAGCGATCGTTGGCGAGCGCGTCGCCCGACCCACTGAACACTTGACTCGTATGGTCCCTGCCCCCTAATGTCGTGCTGGATAAAAGACGTTATCCAGCACGAAACCGGGGACGAGGGGGGCGCGCCCGGATACAGCCACGGGAGGGACGATGAGTTGGGTCTACAGGACGACGGGCGAACCGGCGGGGTACATCCAGGGACGGTTCGTTCATTCGCTCGACGGCGACGCCATCGGGCAGCTCCGAGGCAACAGTGTCCACACGATGGACGGCGACTATGTCGGCGAGCTGTACGACGACCAGGTCGTCGATATGCATCGGGGCAATCCGGGCAACATCGGCCATCCCGGGCACCCGGGTATTAGCGGCAGTCGAGGCATCCCGGGAAACCGGGGCCATCGAGGCTGCCCTTATGATGATGTGTTCGATGCGCTTCTTGAGGAGGCCTGATGTATGGAGGTCGCCCCCTGCCCGTCGTCGTCTGACGCACTCACCGTCTACATCAACGCGCCCGGCGTCTCGATACCGGTGCCGGCGCTGATCGCCGCTGCCGGCGAGTCCGCTGCCCGCGCGACTCTCGAATTCTTCACCGCGCGGATTCCGAACGCGCACACGGGCAAGGCCTACGGCCGGGCCGTCTTCGCGTTCTGCAGCTGGTGCGAGCGCGAACGCGTGAGCCTCGCAAGCCTGACCGCTCCAACGGTCAGCGCCTATCTCGAAGGCCTGCGCGAGGGCGGCAACGGGCTATCGCTCGCCAGCATCGATCTCACGGCCTCGGCGATTCGGCACTGGCTCGACTTCCTGACCGAGCGCGGGGTGCTCTCCTTGAACCCTGCCCGCTCTGTGCGGACAGAGCGGCTCGTCGTGCGCGAGGGCAAGACGCCCGTCTTCCCACGCGACGAAGGGCGCAGGCTGTTCGCGTGGCTTGACACGGAAGCAGCGACCGGCGACCTCCTCGTCAAGCGCGACCGTGCGCTGATGGCAGTCATGCTCTACGGCTTCGTCCGCGTCGGCGCGGCGGTCGGGATGCGCGTGCGCGACTTCGAGGACGAGGGCGAGCTCGCAAGCCTCGTCCTGCGCGAGAAGGGCGGCAAAGAACGGCGGATCGCCTGCCATCACAAGGTCCGCGAATACCTTCGGGCCTACGTCGCGGCGGCCGGCTTCGACCCGCGCTCTAAGGATCCCATCTTCCAGACCGCGCCCGGCCGTCGGCCGGCGCTCACAGGCGAGACGATGTCGATCGACGACGCACTACGTGCCGTGAAGCGGCGGTGCAAGCCGGCGGGCCTCCCCTCCTCTCTCTGTAATCACAGCTTCCGGGCGGCGGGCATCACGCTGCACCAGGAGAATGGTGGCCGGCTCGAGGATGCCCAGGAGCTGGCCGGCCACGCCGACGCGCGCACCACACGTCTTTGCATCCGCAAGGCGCGCAGGATCGCGCAGGCGGAAGTGGAAAGGGTGCAGCTCTGATGCCGGGTGGATCGAGGGCGCATCGTAAGGCCGGGACGTCACCGCGGGGATCGGGTAGCGGAACGCGGGCGCCGGACGTGGACACGGCGATCTTTCTTGGCGCCGGCGCGTCGAAGGCGGAAGGCGCTCCTCTCCAGGGCGAACTTTTCAGGGAGTATTTCTCCTCCGATTCCTTCAAGGACAGCGACGAGGAGATGGATCGCGAGCTGGCTACGTTCTTCTCGGAGATGTTCCAGATCGACGTCGATCACGACGATCTCGCCAAGGTTATCTTTCCCACCTTCGAGGAGGTGCTGGGCCTGACCGATCTCGCGGCTCTTCGGAAGGAGGCCTTCAGGCACTTCGACAACGATAACCGGGCCACGAACAGCGGCCGTCTCCGGTTCATCGGGCAGCACCTCGTGTTCCTGGTCGCGAAGGTGCTCGATGCGAAGCTCCGGAAGGAAGCCGGCCTCCATCGGAGGCTCGTCGTGGCGCTGCGCGGAGCCGACCGGCTGCGCAGCACGGCATTCGTCTCGACCAACTACGACATCCTGATCGACAACGCCCTCACGGAGGAGCGGGACCACGGAACCGATCTCGACTACGGAGTCGATTTCCGCAACTTTGATCGTCCCTACGACTGGGATCGGCCCGACCTCGACCGCAGCGTCAGACTCTTCAAACCCCACGGCTCGCTGAACTGGCTGTTCTGCCCCACCTGCAACGAGCTGGAGATAACGCCGAAGGAGAAGAGCGTCGTGACGCGCCTCATCTCCGACTTCAGAGGTTCGACCTGCAGGGTCTGCAAGAGCGTCTATGTGCCCCTCATCGTTCCGCCCACCTTCTACAAGGACATGAACAACGCCTTCCTCAGCGCGATCTGGAACCGGACGGACGTCACCCTCCGGAAGGTCAGGCACATCATCTTCTGCGGGTACTCGTTTCCCGATGCCGACATCCACATCAAGTACCTGCTGAAGCGCGCGCAGACCAACCGCACGGGCCCCCTGAAGTTCACCGTCATCAATCACTACGAGAAGAAGGACCCGAAGGACGCGGAGCACGAGGATGGTCGATACAAGCGGTTTCTCGGACGCGGCGTGAAGTACACAGGACTCTCCTTCGGGGACTTCGCGGCTGATCCGATTGCCGTCGTCGGGAAGTAGGCACGGAGACCCATTTGACGACGAACGCAAGCACCGAACCAGTTGACGGATGCGCGATCGCGCCGCTAGGGTGGCGCAAGGTCCGTCAGAGTAGGTTGGGCCTGGACGGCGACTGCCAGGGTTCCTATTCATGAACGGTCGGACGGAAGAGCGCGAAGAGCCTGTTGAACCCTGCGTGGCGCTCAACGCCGTATGCCCGTATTTCACGATGTTCCCCCTCGAATTCCCGCTCTCCGTGCTCGGGAGACAGAAGAAGAAGTCGGGGATGCGTGTTCTCGACCCCTTTTGCGGACGCGGCACCACGATCTTCGCCGCGCGCCTGGAAGGGCACGAAGCCTACGGTATCGATTCCTCGCCCATCGCCATCGCCATCGCGCGGGCGAAGCTGGCCCACACCAGCGAGCTCGATGTGCTGGAGCTGGCTGAGGCGATTCTGGAAGAAGGCGGGGCCGTCGACGTTCCGGAAGGTGCGTTCTGGCGCTGGGCCTATGCGCCGGCAACGCTGCGCGAGGTCTGTATCCTGCGCGAGGGGCTGCTCGCCCTTCGCAGTTCGGCGGCCGACGTGCTGAGGGCGATATGCCTCGGGGCCCTTCACGGCCCCCTCACGAAGAGCGTCGACACGCGGAGCTACTTCTCGAATCAGATGCCGCGAACCTTTGCGGCGAAGCCCGACTATTCCGTTCGGTACTGGGAGGCGAACGGCTTCCGGCCGGTAGCGGTGGACGTCCTCGCCATCATAGAGCGTCGTCTTGAGCGCCTTCAGCTCGAGACATTGCCGGAATGCGCGGGATCATCGAAGGTCTCGATCGCCGACGCCCGTCTGGCGCGCGGCTACTACGGACTGCCGGAAGAGATCGACCTGGTGATCACCTCTCCGCCCTACTACGGCATGCGAACCTACGTCGCCGACCAGTGGCTGCGGAACTGGTTTCTCGGAGGCTCGCCGACGGTGCCGTATGGCGAGAAGAACCCGCTCTCGCATCAGAGTCCGGACGCCTTCGCCGAGTCGCTGGCCCAGGTGTGGGACCGCGTTGGCGACCGCCTGGCAGCACAGGGCCGGATGTTCGTCCGCTTTGGCGCGATTCCATCGCGACAGCGCGATCCCCGGCCGATCATGCTCGCATCACTGGAGCATTCGAGGTTCTCCTGGCGCGTGTGCAACGTGCGGCCAGCAAAGTCCGCGTCGTCGGGCAAGCGCCAGGCGGGTCACATGGGCGGAAGGGTCACCTCCGCGCCGGTGCAGGAACACGACTACGAGGTCGCGCTATGCTGAGGCATGCCAGCGAATGGTCAGCTGGCGCTGCTCGCCGTTCACCGTAGCCTCCGCCTGCGTCGTCTCCCGGCAGAACTCCGAGACGTAGGTCTTCACCGCTCGTGACGTCTCGATCGTCTCCCGGTCCGAGGGGAGATGGTAGGCGAGATCCTCGGAGATAACGAGAATGCATTTGGCGCGCGCACGCGAGATCGCGACGTTCGTCCGCTCTAGCTGGAGGAGGAAGGTCTCTTCCTGCGAGATCAGGTCCGGGTCGCCAACACCGAAGGAAATGATGATCGTGTCACGCTGGCCGCCCTGGAACCGCTCGACAGTATCGACGGCTGCATCGATGAGCCGGGGGTCGTGATCCGGAAAGGTCTCACGCAGGCGGCGAACGATAAGTGCGCGCTGCGCACGGTGCGGCGTGACGATGCCGACCCCGCGCTCCCAGAACTCCGCGGGCTCGTGGCTCGCGTGGGCCGCTGCCTTCACGTTCCCTGCTGCGTCCTTTTCGCCGTCGAGCAGCTGCGAGAACTCCCAATAGAGGTCCTGCACCATGCTGCAAACGAGGTCGGCTTCAAAGTCGTTGGCCTGCCCTGCCCTTCCATCCTGGTAGGTCACGGCGACCATGCGGCGGTCGGGATGCAGAATCTCGTTCAGTCCGGCGAACCATGGCTGCGTATTTTTCCAGCCTGGAGGCTGATCCGTCCCCGTCGCAATCCGATGAAGGCGCAGTGCCTCTGAATGGGCCCGCAGGCCCGGCGGGTAGCCGATGCGCTTCCCGAACTCGACGAACGAAACGGCCGATCGGTAGTTTTCCAGAAGCTCCTGCCGCGCGAGGCCGTGACGGTAGATCAGGTAATTGTGGATGCTGCCGACAAGCCATTCGGCACCGCGGGGTGGCTGGGTCGCAATGACCGGCGGCATCTGAAGATGATCTCCAAAGAGAGCGACTTCGGCGGTGTTACTCATCAGGCAGAGCGGATAGAGCGATTTACCGATGTCCACCTGCGAGCTCTCATCGATTACCAGGTGGTCGAAGAGCTGGGCCATGGCGGTGTCGGCGCCCAGCTTCGCGATCCGGTAGCACTGATGAGCGACGGCTCCGACAAGGACGATCCTGTTCGGGGTCGCAAGCTCGGACCACAGCGCCTGGAAAGGGGCGCCGTCGCTGACTTCCACGTCCTGCACCGGAACGCTGCCCGCGGGAAGCGGTGCCCTGTCCGTATGAGTCGGGGCGTATACGCGATAGGCGGAGACCGCGCTTACCTCCAGCTTCTTTAGGAGATCGAGCACCTCTGCGAACAGTTTCTCCCAGGCGGTGTAGGTCGGTCCGGTGACGAGGATGCGCAGCTTCTGGCCGAGCGTGGCAGCCGCCAGGATGCGGGCGGCGACGAGCGAAGCGGCGGTCGTCGTCTTCCCTGTGCCGGGCGGTCCCCACACGATGGAGAGCCGGTGGCTGAGGCAGTACATGACGGCGTCGCGCTGGGAGCTGTTGAGGGGCCAGTCCGCGCCGGCGACGGCCTGCACCGCGGCGTCAACGGTCTGCGGCGGAAGCCCGGTATCTTCAACGGCGAGAGCGGCGGCGTCCCAGAGGACACGGGCAGCCGGCGTGATCGCGTCGTTACGCGGCGGGTTCTGGCCGGGCGCATGCCCGAGAGCCGCGTAGGTCTCCGGTGCGGCGGAGGCGATCGGCGGCCGGCCTATCGCGGAGAGGCACGCCTTGATCCGATCGGCCATCGGGGGCCCGCCGCTCTCCACGACGCTGACGCCGTTGGAAAGATCCACGGCGCCATTGGAGATGAGGGCACGCCGGATGGCCGGGTCGCTTTGATAGGAAGAGAGCCGGATTTCGGCGGTCAGCTTGCTGCGATCGAAGGCGATGAGCTGGGCCGAGAAGACGCCCGAAAGCTTCCTGTTCAGGTCGTTCCACTGAAACCCGCTCGATGCAGCGGCCGGCAACAGGTCGCGCGCGCGCAAATCAAGGAAACTCGGCACGCTCTCGTCCTGCAACGCCAGGAACGACGCATTGTCGCGAAACTTGCAGTCGCGCGAGGACGGCTCCACGCCGTACACCAGGTTGCCGTCGGGTTTCGTCTCCAGCAGGCGCGTCAGACGGAGGATGCTGTAGTTCGCCTCGAGCTCCTCGGGCTCAGCGGACCACACCCTACGCAACTCGACATGGTCGCAGGCCTCCTCCAGCAGGGCCCAGCCGTACCAGAGTCGGCCGTCCTCGCTCATGTTCTGGAAATTGAAGGGCGCGCCGAGCTTGAGCTGCTGCGCACCGAACTTGAGACGACCCGCCATGTCGGCTGCGTACTTCCAGACGACTGTCCGCAGTGCGGACACTTGCTTCTTCACCGCGTCGCTGTAGTCCGCAATGCACTGCGACCGGGCTCGCTGGGTCGCGCCAATCTGGACCAGAGGCTCGAGGGACCATATCTCGTAGATCCTCTCGCGCGGAATCATATCGGAGAAAGGATCGCGGTAGAAGGAGCCGGGGATGAAGGGAACGTACTGGTCGCTGTGATAGGCCTCCGCGACGTTGAAGAGCGTGAGGCAGTGGGGTACGGGAAGCCGCAGGTCGCGCTGGACCACGGCCTTCATGAAGGTGACCGCGTTCGCGAGGGTGATTTCCTCTTCCTCGAGCAGCTGCTCCGGCGGGAAGAGCCAGGCCAGGCCGCGGAGGTACTTCTCGGTCTGCGGCAGCACGATGGAATTCAGGTGCCGGCCGATGGCCTTCGTCAGCTCCTCGAACTGCCGCGCGTCCCAGAAGTAGACCTGCACCCGCGTCTTGTCGGCCTGCGGACCGCCCTTGTCGGCGGCCTTGTCGTGGACGAAGGTGAACACCTCGGCCAGGCGGGAGAGAAACGAGATCAGGACGGTACGTTCCTCGGTCAGCGTGGGGGTGAGAAGCGTCTGTGCTTCCGCCGGCCACGTCTTCTTGACGTCCGACGTCTGCCCATACGGGACGCGCTGCCGGAATCGCGCTTCGGAGCCAAGGGCGCAGAGCAGCCCGGTGCCCGGATCGAAGTTGACCGTCAGAAATATCTGCAGGTCGGCGAACTTGGGAAAATCGACCGTCGTCGTGTTCGGCGCAACGCCCGCGGCACCGGTAAGAAGGGCGCTGGCCCGAAACGGCAGGTGGTTGCGATCGGCCTTCAGCCCGTTGTGCATGCTGAAGACCGCGTCGGTCGGTGTAACGGTCGAAACGGCGGTCACGTCGGCGTGGCCGGCTTGAACAAGAGTCCTTCTGCCGCCGCGGGTAATCGTCGCCAGCCGGCTCAGATGGTGCGAGTCCTCGGCAGCGGTGACGCAGTAGTGACTCCGGTTGGTCTCCAGCGTCGCGCGGTCGGACGCGCGGAGCCAGTTGCGGTGACCGAGGAAGTCGCACGAGGAACATCGCGAGTCCACATGCCAGTCGAGGTCCTGCCAGTCCTGCACGGCGAGCACCCGCGGCAGATCCTGACGAAAGAAATGGCGCACCGACTGAAAGAAGACCGGGAAATCCACGGGTTCCAGGTCGCGGATAAAGGCCTGCATCCTCTCGGAGAGCGCTGCACCCGGCTGGTCCGCGATGAGCTGGGATAGTGCGGAGATTTCCTTCGCCCGCGTCCAGAGGCCCAGGCGATCGGCGACGAAGAAGCGGTCCTGGAGACGGTTCAGACGAAGCCAGTTGGCGAGCAGCACCGCGTAGAGCGCGACTTCGGCGCTGTAGCTCGCGTTCGCCTCGCCAGCGTGCTTGATGTCCGCGACGACGAGCGCCTGGCGCCTCTCGCCCGGCTGAATCGGCGCGACGTCGCCGTCGGGCATGATCTCGGGCTCTTCGTCGAACGGGGTGCGGACCAGGACAATATCCGGCTCGAAGGCGCCGAACGGCGGAACGATAGCCAGCTCCGGCGCCGTCATTCCGATGTTCGAGAGGAAGGAGGGACGAAGGTCGTCGTGGGAGAAGCGCACCTGAACGGCGATAGTCGGGCTTGGCGGTGACGCACTCAGGACGTCGGCAAGCGCCATGGTCGTGAACCTGCCCTTGTCCTTGGTGCCGCGGAGCCGTGCGCCGAACGCACTCTCCAGGTCCTGCATCTTCGCCTGCTCCCACTCCTTGCCTCGGTCGCGGAGAATCTGGACGGCCGGGCGCGCCTCCAGCGGAACCGGCCAGCCCTGCGCTTCGAGCTCTTTCGGCCTGTACAGGGACAGCCGGAGCTGCTTGTCGCACCTGGTTCGGAGGTACTGCGAGAGTACGTTCTTGCGGAACAGCGCCTTCATTCGACCTGATCTCCCCTCCGTTCGTGCGCCTTGTGCTGGGATCGTGGTTGGACCCGATGGCCACGTGAATCGTTCGGTACTCAACCTGCACCAGGTTAGCTGGCGAGGGTACTTACTAATGAATGGTTTGGTCAAACGAGCTACGTCGATCGGCTCGTCGGGCTCTTGCTCGTGCTCCGCTGCACCCATGGCGGGTGGCCTCAGGCACGCAATCAGTCGCGACCCTTTCAGGTTGGTTGGCGAGCCGAGTAGGCATTGTCGCCAGCCGGCCCAATGTCCCAGCCAGCCGCGGTCCGACCGCAGAACTAGCGTCCGAGATGGTATGCAGATCAGGGACGAAAGCTGTCCTTCATCCGAGCGCCGCCAGCTCCTTCGCACTGAACGGCTGGTTGGCAAGCGAAACGTACCGCAACGTCGTCGTGATCGAGGCGTGACCCATAATCGCCTGCAGCCGAGGCGCCGAGACGCTCGCCGACAGACCGACCAGCGACCCAAACGTGTGGCGGCCCAGGTCGTACATCTTGCCAGGCTTGATCTTGGTCGCCTCGAAGGCGGCGGTGAGCGCGGGACCGATCGTCCTCTTTCCGAGGAACTTCCCCGAGTCGCCGACCCGAGCCGGCGGCGGGCAGACGAGGTCTGTATCGGTGGTGCGCGGAGCGCACGACGTCTTCCACTTCGCGAGCTCGGCGCCGAGCTTGGGGGCGATCGGCACGTTGCGTGGCTTCCCCGACTTCGGCGGGCCCTCGTTTCCGTTCCGGACGCTCGCCCGTACTGTCAACACCGTGCCCGCGAGGTCGACCGATCCCCAGCGCAACGCCATCGCCTCGCCCGGCCGCAGACCGGCGCGCGCTTGGAGGTAGAAAAAGATGCCGACCGACGTCCGCCCGAGGGCCTTGTAGAGCCGGTCGACATCGCTCCAGGTCTTGAGGTAGTTGACGGTCTCCTTGTCGTGGGTCGACGCCAGCAACGACTTGATGTCCGGGTCCCTCAGAACCGGCCGGACCGGGTTCGTGTCGGCCAGCTCCTCACGGATCGCCCACGAGTAGAACGAGGACAGCAGCGCGAGCACCCGCTGGGCCGTCGGTCCCGAGACGGGGTCTTTGGCCGATCCGTCCGGCGCCTTGGTTCCCGGGCTCGGGTGCACGAGCTCCCGGGCCAGGTCCCGGACCCATTTCGTGGATAGCCCCCGAACACTCTGCGTCTCCAGCGGACCCTCCAGGTGGCGCGCCCAGCGCGAGCGGTCTTCCTCAGGCGTCCGCCGCTTGTGCGCCACGCGATAGGCGATGAAGTCATCGAGTAGCTGCGAGAACGTCCGAGGCTTCGCGGGCTCGACCTTCGCGATCGCTCTCGACTTGGCGAGAATGATGCCCGGGGCGCCGAGCTTTATTCGCGCCTGGATCCTCGACAGCTCGTCGCGGGCCTCTTGCTCCGACTGGAAGCCGGACAGCGACTGCCGGACGCCGTTCTCGCGCCAGCGGACGCGCCACCTGTTCCCCCGCGGCACGATGGTGCCGTTGCCGTACGCGCCATCTCCCGGGAGCGACTGAACCTTCCGCTTCGCCATGAGGCTGTTTACCTCCTTTGGCGACGATCTTGGGCCCACCTTGGGCCCACTTTCCATTGTTTTTTCACGAATTCGGCCGAAACTTTCGAGGCAATCACACTTTTAATCCGTAGGCCGCAGGTTCGAACCCTGCTGGGCCCACCGAAGACCCACCGCCGCCGCGATCGCGGCGCTCGACTTCCAGCAGCGCCGCGGCGAGGGGCATCCCCTTGCCCCGCAGCGATTGCAGGAGCGCCAGCCGGGGGTCGCCGTCCGCCCGGGCGTGCGCCGCCCGCAAGGCCTGCACCCGCGCGTCGGCCGCCGCCAC
>DASZVW010001036.1:0-4552 GCA_035546895.1 Polyangia bacterium | reverse complement strand
CGTCGACGCCGCGCAGGCGGCCAACGCGCGCGACGAGCTGCGCGCGCACTACCTGGCGGTCTCCTCGGTCAACCTGTCGCGGCTCCTCATCAAGATCCAGCAGGAGTTCATCGATCCGGTGATGGGCCAGCTGACCCGGATGCTCTCCTCGTCGCTGGGCGGCTCCTCGAGCGGGACCACCGGCACCACCGGGAACAACGCCGCCGCGCCCCCCAGCCTGGGGTTCTCGCTGCGGGTGACCGACTACGCCAGCACGCTGATGGGGTTCTTCAGCGGCTCGAAGGACGAGGTGGCCGGCCTGGGGAGCCTGATCGGCCTCGACACCACCAACATCAAGGGGCTGGGCCTCAAGTCGGGGACCTTCGACGCCCAGATCACCGCCGAGGACGGCAAGATCGACATCAACTGCGGCTCCGGCCTGACCCCCGACCGCGGGAAGCAGATGACCGTCTACCGGCTGCTGATGGGGCTCATGTACTCGCGCCGGTTCGACAACCTGTTCGCCGAGGCCGACTCCAAGGGGGACTTCGCGCTGCGCACCGACGTGGCGCGCGCGATCATCGACTGGGCCGACGCCGACGAGCAGATGTTCTCGCCCGAGGGGGGCTCGGCCTCGGAGGACTACCGCTACGACGCCCACGCCGACCGCTACCGCGCCCACGACAACAACTACGACACGATCGAGGAGGTGAAGATGGTGCACGGCGTCTCCGACGGCTTCATGGAGGCGTTCGAGCCGTTCCTGACCGTCTACGCCTCCGATCTCAACTGCAAGGTGAACCTGGGCGCCATCAGCAACAAGGAGAGCGGCGACTGCACGCCGCTGGTCATGGCGGTCATCCGCGCCGCCGCCACGCCCGATCCCACCAAGCCGCCCACCGATCCGACCATCTTCGACGACACCGTCCTCTACCCGCTGGCCAGCATCCTCTGCGACCGGGCCTCGACCGCCGGGTTCGACAGCCTCAACACCATCACCAGCGTGCTGCAGAACCCGCAGACGGCGGTGCTCCCCGACGATCCCCGCTACCGGATGTTCCAGGGGATGAAGCCGATCACCGTCGACGCCGGCGCGCTGGGGAGCGTGGCCTACGTCGGCTCGCCGCGCGTCTACCGGGTGGTCGCCGCCGGCGAGTCGGGGCGGGTGAAGAAGAAGATCACCGCCATCCTCGACACCGGTCGGGTGGTCGTGAACCCCCAGACCAAGTATCCCAGCGCCGAGAAGGACGCCGGCGTTCTGCAGTACTGGCGCGAGGAATAGAGAAACCATCATGGCTCACATCGTCTGCGGCATCGATCTCGGCGCCTACTCGGTCAAGCTGGCCTTCCTGGAGGCCGGCTTCCGCGCCACCACGCTGCGCGGGTTCGAGGAGGTCCCCGTCGCGGCCGGTGAGGCGCCGCTCGTGGAGCGGCAGCTGGCCGCCGCGCGCGAGGGGCTCGCGCGGATGGCGGGCGAGGTGACCCCCTACCTGGCGATCGCCGGCGACCAGCTCTCGGTCCGGGTGCTCGACCTGCCGTTCTCCGACGCGCGCAAGATCGATCAGGTGGTGGGGTACGAGCTCGAGAGCCAGATCGTGAATCCCATCGAGGACGTGGTGTTCGATCACCTGACCGCCGCGCAGCGCGCCGAGGGGACCACCGTGCTGGCGGCCGCCGCCAAGCGCGAGGACCTGGCCGCCTTCCTGGGCTCCGCCGAGGCGCAGGGGATCCACCCCCGCTCGCTGTTCGCGGCGCCGGTGATCTACCGGACGCTCTTCCCCGACGCGCCCGCCGACGCCGAGGGGGAGGCCTCGGCCACATGCCAGGCGCTGCTCGACTTCGGGCACGAGCGGACCAACGTCTGCATCCTCCACCGCGGCAACGCCATCTACGCCCGCACCATCCGGCGCGGCGGCGCGCAGCTCACGGCCGCCATCGCCAAGGCCTTCGGCGCCGACCTGGCGCGGGCGGAGCAGGCCAAGCGCGGCGAGGCTTTTCTCGCCGGGCCGGGGCGGGTCCCGAACACGCCGCTGCTGGTCAAGCTCGACGCCGTCCTGCGCGAGGCGCTGGCCCCCACCATCCGCGAGCTGCGGCAGACGCTGGCCAGCTTCGCCGCCGGGTCGAAGCTGGAGGTCGACGCGCTGCTGGTGGTCGGGGGGGGCGGCCGGCTCGCCGGGCTGCTCTCCTACCTGGAGGCCGAGCTGGGGGTCCCGGCGCGACACCCCTCGGTGCGCGGCGTGGTGGAGAGCGGCGGCCGCGCGCCGGGCCGCGATCCGGCCGGCGTCGAGGAAGCGGCGCCCGAGTCCGGCGTGGAGACGCTGGCCGGCGCCATCGCCGTCGCCGCCGCCCGCGGCTCGCGCGAGATCGACTTCCGTCGCGGCCCCTTCGTCTATCGGGCGAACTTCTCCATCCTGCGGCAGAAGGCGGCGCACCTGGTGGGGCTGGCGGTGGCGCTGGTGGTCGCGCTGTCGATCGATCTGGGCGCCAAGTCCTCCAGCCTGGGCGCCGAGCGCAAGTCGCTCGACAAGGCGCTGGCCGCCGAGACGCAGGAGCTGTTCGGCAAGCCGCGCGACGACGCCGAGAACGTGACCGAGCTCCTGCGCAAGGGGTTCCGCGAGGAGCTGGCGCCGCTCCCCAAGGCGACCGCGTTCGATCTGCTCGATCAGATCTCGCGCAAGGTGCCGCCGGCCGACAAGGTCAAGCTGGACGTGGCCGAGTTGGAGATCCGCCCCAAGAAGACCTTCATCAAGGGGACCGCCGACACCGCGGCCGCCGTCGACGAGATCGCCGCCAGGCTCAAGGAGATCGACTGCTTCGAGGAGGTGACCAAGGGGGCGATCACCGAGGTCTCGGGCGGGGCCAAGCAGTTCACCCTCAACATCACCTCCAAGTGTCCGTGAGCGAGAGACGATCATGAGCGCGCTCGGCAACCTTCGTGAATCGGCGGCGCGGCTGCTGCACCGCCCGATCGGCTACTTCCGGAGCGAGTGGGAGCGGCTGTCGCCCCGCTCGAAGCGCCTGGTCAGCGTGGGGGCCGCCGTGGTGGCGATCATCGCGGTCCTCATGGGCGTGTGGGGGAAGCTCGACAGCATCGACGACCTCGAGGACCAGAACGCCGCCATCCGCGACGCGCTGACCGCCATCTCCAAGCACCGCGACGAGTACCTGGAGGCCAAGGCGCGCAACTCGGTCCAGGAGGCGCGCATCGGCGACGCGCCGCCGCAGCTGGCCGGCGACCTGGAGGCCGCCGCGCACGCCGAGAACATCCAGATCGCCGAGTCGAGCGAGCGCCCCACCGTCCCCGCCGGGCGCCGCTACATCGAGCACGACACCGATCTCAAGATCCGCGAGACCGACCTGCAGAGCCTCACCAATTTCCTGCGGCGGGTGGAGACCGGCCCCCGCCTCATCTTCTTCACCCGCCTCGCCCTCAAGCACCCCTACGGCGCCGACGCCGGCAAGCTGGACGTCGAGGCCACCGCGACGGCGTTCGAGAAGGTGCACGAGGACAAGACCAAGAAGAAGGCCGCCGGGCAAGACAAGCAGGACAAACAGGACAAGTAACGAGGAGCGCGCCGATGGTCACCGTCACCCCCGATCTGTTGCGCCGCCTGCGGCGCCCCGCGCTCTACAGCCTGTTCAGCCTGGCGGTCTTCGTGGTGGCGCTCTACTTCTCGTTCCCCACCGAGCGCGCCAAGCAGGTGGCGATCCGGATCGCGGCCGCGCGCGACCTCGACGTGGAGATCGGCTCGGCGAGCCCCGCGTTCGGGTTCGGCATCGTCTTCCACGACATCCTGGTCCGCACCAAGCCGACCGCCGGGAAGGCGTCGCACTTCACCATCCAGACCGCCCGCCTCTCGGTCTCCCCCTGGTCGCTGCTCTCGTCGCAGAAGACCTACACCATCTCGCTGGAGGCGTTCGGCGGGCAGATCGACGTCACCCAGACGGGGACGGCGGGCAAGAAGGGGCCCTTCGAGCTGACGGTGCGGGCACGCGACGTCAACCTGGCCGACCTCCCGGGCGTCCGCGACGCCATCAACCTCCCGCTGGCCGGCAAGGCCAAGCTCGATCTCCACCTCGCCTCCGCCTCGGGGAAGCTGGCCGAGGCCAACGGCGAGATCTCGCTCTCCTGCGACAACGTGGTGATCGGCGACGGCAAGACGCCGCTCAAGGTGGCCGGGAACCCGTTCCTGGCCGGCGGGCTGACGCTGCCGCGGCTGCGCCTCGACGACCTCGGCGGGCACGTCGCCATCGAGAAGGGGCTGGCCAAGCTGCAGGAGGTGGGCGGCAAGTCGCGCGACGGCGAGGTGGCGCTGGAGGGGGAGGTGACCCTGCGCGACCCGCTGGGGAATTCGACGGTCAACGCCTACCTGCGGTTCAAGCTCTCCGACGCCTTCCTCAAGCAGGCGCCGACCGTGCAGACGATCCTGCAGATGGCGGGCGCGCAGGGGAAGCGGCCCGACGGGTTCTACGGCCTGCGCCTCTCGGGTCGCCTGGAGAAGCTCAACCCGCCGGTGCTGTCGCCCACCTCGCCCGTCTCCAGCGGGCCGCCGCCGCGGGCCGGGACGCGGGC
>DASZVW010001035.1:0-3385 GCA_035546895.1 Polyangia bacterium | reverse complement strand
CAAGCACGCCGGCGCCGCCATCGACGTCGAGCGGACCTACCGCTTCCGGTAGCGTCAGCGCGCGGCGGCGCGCGCCAGGTCGAGCGCCGCCAGGAAGCTGTGCGGGCGCGCCCGGCCGCTGCCGGCGATGTCGTAGGCGGTGCCGTGATCGGGCGAGGTGCGGACGAACGGCAGCCCCAGCGTGAGGTTCACGCCGTCGTCGAAGTGGAGCAGCTTGAGCGGGATGAGCCCCTGGTCGTGGTAGAGCGCCACCACCGCGTCGTAGGCGCCGCCGGCCGCCTGGCGGAAGACCGAGTCGGGGACCAGCGGGCCGTCGACGGTGGCCGTCGAGCCGGCGGCGGCCAGCCGGGCGCGCGCCCTGTCGATCGCCGGACGCACCAGCCGCGCCTCCTCGTCGCCGAAGCGCCCGGCCTCGCCGGCGTGCGGGTTGAGGCCGGCGACCGCGACGCGCGGGGCGGCGATCCCGAACCGGCGCGAAAGGCCGTCGGCGGTCAGCCAGATCGCGGAGGCGATCCCCTCGACGGTGAGCAGGCGCGGGACCTCCTGCAGCGGCACGTGCGTGGTCGCCACCGTCACCCGCAGCCGCGGGCCGGCCAGCATCATCGCGAACTCGGAGACGCCCGCGCGGGCCGCCAGGTACTCGGTGTGGCCCGGGAACCGGAAGCCGGCGCGCGCGATCCATTCCTTGGAGATCGGCGCCGTCACCAGCGCCGAGACCTCGCCGGCCAGCGCGGCGTCGACGGCGGCCGTCAGGTAGGCGAGCTGCGCCCGCCCGGAAGCGTCGTTCGGTTTCCCCGGCGTCACCTCGCCCGGCGCGAGGTGGGTGGCCGCGACGACGCGCGCGCGCGGCGGGGCCACGCCGGCGGCCTCGGCCGCCCGCGCCAGCACGCCCGCGTCGCCGAACACCACCACCTCGGCGTCGGGCCGCTCGGCCAGCGCCCGCGCCACGATCTCCGGCCCGATCCCCGCCGGATCGCCGAGCGATATGGCGATGGGCCGGGCCACGGCGCCTACAGCTTCATCGCCTTGAGCCGCTCGACCGCCTCGGCGAGGCGCGCCTTGTCCGCGCAGACGGTCATCCGCACGAACCCCTCGCCGGCGGCGCCGAACCCGGTGGCCGGCGTGGCCACGATCCCCGCCTCGCTGAGCAGCCGGGAGGCGAACTCGATCGAGGTCATCCCCTTGGGGTTGGCCACCAGCGTGTAGAAGCTGGCCTTGGGCGTCAGCACGTCGAACCCCGCCTTGGCCAGGCCGCCGCACAGCACGTCGCGCCGCTCGCGGTAGATGGCGCGCTGGCGCGCCACGCAGGCCTGGTCGCCGGTCAGCGCCGCGATACCCGCGCGCTGGACGGCGTCGAAGGCGCCCGAGTCGACGTTGGTCTTCACCTGACCGAGCCCGGCGACCAGCGCCGCGTTCCCGCACGCCCAGCCGATGCGCCAGCCGGTCATGTTGTAGGTCTTCGACAGCGAGTGGAACTCGATCCCCACCTCGCGCGCGCCCGGCGTTTCGAGAAAAGACGGCGGCGGCGCCTCGTAGTACATCTCGCTGTAGGCGAGGTCGCTGGCCACGATGACGTCGTTCTTCTGCGCGAAGGCCACCACCTTCTCGTAGAACCCCGGCGCCGCCAGCGCGGCGGTCGGGTTGTTGGGGTAGTTGATCCAGAGGATCTTGGCCCGGCGGGCGACGTCGGCCGGGATGGCGTCGAGGTCGGGCAAAAAGCCGTTCTCGCGCCGCAGCGGCAGGAAGTAGGGCTCGCCGCCCGCGAAGCGGGTCATGGTCGCGTACACCGGGTAGCCGGGGTCGGGGCAGAGGACGACGTCGCCCGGGTTGACGAAGGCGAACGGGAAGTGGGCGATCGCCTCCTTGGAGCCGATGACGGCGATGACCTCTTTGCCGTGATCGACCGTGAGCCCGAAGCGCGACTTCATGAACTCGGCGGCCGCCTTGCGGAAGGCCTCCATCCCCACGTACGACGGGTAGCGGTGGGTGCCGGGATCGCGCGCCGCCTCGGCCAGCGCGGCCACGATGTGCGGCGGCGTCGGCAGGTCCGGGTCGCCGATGCCGAGGTCGATGAGGTCTTTCCCCTTCTTGCGCTCCTCGGTCTTGAGGGCGTCGATGCGCGCGAACAGGTAGGGGGGCAGCTCCCGGATGCGATCTGCGAGCTCGATCTTCATCCGCCGCTATCTACCACGGACCGGCGGCCTACTTCTCGCCGTCCCAGTAGCCGACCGGCTCGCCCCCCAGGCGGAAGACGGCGCGGAAGCCGGCGGTCGGCGGCGCGCCGGCCATGACCGCGAGCTTGTCGGTGTCGGGGTACTTGACCACCTCGGGCTCCAGCATCGTCGACAGGCAGAGATAGCGGAGCACGCCGCTCGAGGTGTTGATGATCTGGTGGGCGTTCTCCTCGCCGACCGGGAAGGCGACGTAGTCCCCGGCGCGCAGCGGCAGCTCCCGGCCGCCGAGGCGCAGGGTCCCTTCCCCCTCGAGCACGTAGATCGCCTCCTCGTTCGAGAGGTGGGCGTGGTACTGGAACGCCCGCTTGCCCGGCGGCTGCTCGTACAGGCTGCAGCCGAGCTTCTTGCCGCCCGCGGCGGCCCCCAACCGCTTCCCTTTGACGGCGAAGCGCTCGCCGTGGGCGATCTCCATCCACGGCAGATCGCCGGCGTGGACCAGGTTCCGGTGTTGCTCGCTCATTGCTTGACTCTCCTTCCCGACCGCCTATTCTCGGCCGCTGCCATGGCGCAAGAAAAAGACAGTTCCAAGGATAGTCCCAAGGCCGCCGCTGCCAAGAAGGCCAAGCCGGCCGAGAAGCCCGCCGCCAACCCGGCGGCGAAGGCCGCCTCGGCCAAGGCCAAGGGGAAGGCGACCCCGGCCGTGACCGACGGCGGGCCGACCTGCCGCGCCGACAAGTGCAAGCAGCCGGTCCGGGCCAAGGGCTATTGCCGGAAGCACTTCATCGCCTGGCGCCGCGGCGAGGTGGGTGACCATCACCGCTACAAGGTCTGCAGCAAGGAAGCCTGCCGCAAGCCGCGCACCAAGGGCGGCCTTTGCGACGAGCACGCCGGCGTCGGCGCGCCGGCCGCCGAGGGCGCCGCCCCGGCCGCCTAAGGGCGCGCGCCCTTGCAGAAGATCGTCATCCGCGGCGGCGTTCGGCTCGCGGGCGAGGTCCGGGTCTCCGGCTCGAAGAACGCCGCGCTGCCGATCCTCGCCTCCTCGCTGCTGGCGGGTGGGCGCTCGATATACCGCAACGTCCCGGCGCTCGGCGACGTGGGGACGATGGGGCGGCTGCTCGAGCGCCTCGGCGCCGGCTTCACCGACCTCGGGCGCGGGGTCGCGCACGTCGACACCTCGGCGATCACCGAGCACGAGGCCCCCTACGACCTGG
>DASZVW010001034.1:0-2066 GCA_035546895.1 Polyangia bacterium | reverse complement strand
ATCGGCACGCCCGCGAAGAACGACGGCCAGACCATCTATGAGCTCGTCGTCAAAGACGTTCCCGTCGATGGCTTCTGGTCGGTCTCTCTTTACAACGAGAAAGGCTACTTCGAGCAGAACGCGTACAACCTGGACGTTCCCTCAGGCGACGATCGTTCGATAGCGACTCGACGAGCGCCGTCGGAGTCGCCGCCCGGGAGTCGGAATCGCGCAGCGGCCTCTTGCAGAGGCCACCGCAGCGTCACCCGTCTGGATTCATGCCGACGCGTCAGCGACCGGCCGCAGCAGGATCGCGGATTTGGCCTTTGCGCGCAGTCCGCGGTCGAAGGTGACCAGCGTCAGCTCCCCTGCCGTGGCGAATGCGGCAAGAAATGAATCCGCCCAGTCTTTGGTCGCCGGCTGACGACGACGCGTGAGCGTGCGGAAGGGTGATTCGATCTCAGAAGGCTCGTCGACGAACCTGACCCGAGGATCCTGCAGCCATCGATCGTATGCCGCCCACGCCTGCGGTTGCGTCATCGCCTCGTCCCCCATGACTGCCGCGGTCGTCAGGAGACGCAAGAGGCCCAACTGTGTGAATCGACAGAACGCCAACGTCGTATCCGGCTGAAGCCCTACGAACTGACCGGCCCCCCACATCCGCTACACGGATTGTGAGAGTCCTCTCGGTTTCTGCGAGTGATCGGTCGTAGCCAGAGCAGCCGCCGAGCAGGCCCCCCACCCCGGCTGGGGGCCCGCGGAGGCGGCTGCGGCGTAGGCCGCCGGCGTTAGTTGTCCGAGCGAGCGATGCGGCCGAACGGTGTTGTAGTCGACGCGCCATGCCTCGATGACGGCCTGGGCCTCGGCGAGGCTGACAAACCAGTGCTCGTTCAGGCACTCGTCGCGAAACTTGCCGTTGAAGCTTTCGACGTAGGCGTTCTCGATCGGCTTGCCGGGGCGAATGAAGCGCAGCTCGACACCGCGCCGATAGGCCCACGCCTCGAGCGTGCGGCCGGCAAACTCGGGCCCGTTGTCACTGACGAGGATACGCGGGAGCCCAACGGTCTCCGCGAGGCGATCGAGCACGCGCACGACACGGGCGCCAGGCAGCGAGCGGTCCACCTCGATGGCCACGCACTCGCGGGTGTAGTCGTCGACGATGTTGAAGGTCCGAAACCCGCGGCCATCGCCGAGCGTGTCGAGCATGAAGTCCATCGACCAGCGCTCGCCCGGGCGGCTCGGCGGGGTGATGGGCAGCCGCTCACCGCGCGAGAGGCGCTTGCGGCGTCGCCGCCGCACCTGGAGCCCCGCCTCGCGATAGATGCGATGCACGCGTTTGTGATTGGCGACCAGGCCCTCGCGGGCGACGAGCGTGTGAAGCCGTCGATATCCGTATCGAGGCCGTGTCGCGGCGTGGGCCTGAAGCCGCGCGAGGAGCGCTTCATTGTCGGCGCGGCCGCGGCGCGTGTAGCGCCACGTCGCCGTGCTCAGGCCGAGCACCCGACAGCTCCGACGCAGGCTCGCGTGGTGCGCCTCCACCAGCCACCCCACCGCGGCGCGCTTCGCGATGGGGCCTACCACTTTTTTGCCACCACCGCTTTCAGCGCTTGGATGTCCAGCGTCTGCTCGGCGACGATGTGCTTCAGCCGACGGTTCTCGTCCTCGAGCTGCTTGAGCCGTTGCAGCTCGCTCAGCTCCAGCCCGCCGAATTTGGCCTTCCAGCGGTAGTAGGTCTGCTCGGTGATCCCATGCGTCCGACAGAGGTCGGAGACCTTCCGGCCCGCCTCGCCTTCCTTCACGATCGCCAGGATCTGCTCGTCGCTGAACTTGCTCCGTTTCATGCGGTCCTCCTGTCCACGGAGGACCCTCATTCTACGCGTGGCGGATTAGAGGGGGCCGGTCAGAACCATGTCGCGGCCACGGCATGGTGCACGTGGCCCTCATAGGTGAGCGCGACCCAGACGTTGATGTCAGGGAAAAGCGATGTCGTAGATGGCGGCATTGTCGAGGGCCACGGTGCCCGGGCGCTTCGACCGGACGATCGGCAACACGACGGGGGCGACAGCCTTCCGGCGCTCCGACTTGAG
>DASZVW010001033.1:0-5400 GCA_035546895.1 Polyangia bacterium | reverse complement strand
AGGAGGGCTCGGGTCATGTGATCTCCATCGACGGGGTCCGGGCGGACTTGAGGGCCGCCGGGCCGCTTGACAGCGGCGCCCAGGCAGCGGGAAATCCCTCACATGAGCCTCAAGGACCAGCTCCCCGACCGGCTGCCCCTGGTGGCCGACCTGCTGATGGACGCCGCCTTCGCCGACGACCACCTCGAAGGCGAGGAGAAGATGGCGGTCAAGCGCCTCCTGCGCGAGATCCTGGACGTGCAGGCGCTGCCGATGGACCTCGACTTCCGGATCGACGAGTTCGATCCCCAGAAGTTCGATCGGGGGAAGACCCTAGCCGCCTTCGCCCGCGACCCCAAGGAGCTCAAGAAGCGGCTGGTCGAGCTGGTGGCGGCGGTGCACGCCTCGGACGGCGAGATCGACTTCGCCGAGGACGCCCAGCTCCGCGCGGTCGGCGAGGGGCTGGGGCTGCCGCCCGAGGACTTTCAGGAGCTGGTGGTCGACATCGTCGAGGAGGTCGACCTCGACCTCGGCGAGGATCTCGATCGGCTCCGCTACGGCGCCTAGGCGGCTGCCGGCGGCGCCCGCCGTCACCACTTGGCGTTGCGGGCCATCTCCAGCGCCTTGTCGGGCCACCAGTTGCCCGCCGCCGGGCCGTGGTTGCAGCGCCCGTCGGACTCGCCGGGCGGCTTGAGCCAGTAGAAGGCGTCGCACAGCGGATCGCCGGTGTTGGTGGTGGGCGGGGTGCCGAGCGCGCGCCCGTCGGGGTTGCACCAGGCGCGCTCGTCGTCGCCGGAGACCCCCTTCGGCGGGCCGTTGCCGTTGCGGCCGGTGTCGATGATGAAGTGCTTGCCACCCAGCAGCGCCGACAGCGCGTGCCCGTACGCGAGGAGGTCCGGCGTCGCCTGGTAGTTCGAGACGTTGAGCGAGAAGCCGTCGGCCAGGTCGATCCCCGCCGCCTGGAGGCGCGGCGCCATCTCGGCGGCCGGCACCCAGGCCGAGTGGCCGGCGTCGATGTAGACGGCCGCGCCGGGGAGCGACTCCAGCTTCTCGACGGCGTAGTGGATCATGGCGATCCGCTCGGCCTGCTTGTCGGGCTTGAGGCACTTCTTCAAGAGCGGCAGGCCGTCGGGCTCGAGGACGAAGACGGCGCGCTTCGAGCCCACGCCGGCGGCGACGTTGTCGATCCACCGACGGTAGCCGGCCGCCGAGCCTGCGCCCCCGGCCGAGTAGCCGCCGCAGTCGCGGAAGGGGAGGTTGTAGAGGATCATCACCGGCAGGCCGCCGGCGCGGGCGCGCATCCAGACGTAGGTCTTCACCGCGGTCTCGATCTGCGGGAACCAGTTCCCCATCCACCCGGCCGCGGGCTGGCCGGCGATCTTGTCCATCTCCGCCGCGTCGGCGGGGCGGCTGGCGCGCCACTGGTCGGCCTGGTGGCGGGCGTTGGACTCGGGATCGATCACCCAGTAGGCGTCCTTGAAGGGGTTCTCCCCCTTCACCCGGGGCGAGGTCATGCTGGCGCGCGGCTGGCCGGCGGCGCCCGAGGCGGGGAAGCTGGCCGGCGCCGGCGGGATCACGCAGGCCGCGGCGGTGAACGCGCCGGCGAGCGCGGCGCCGAACAGGAGCGAGGCGAGGCGAGGCATGTCCGTCCTGGATATCACGCCGGCGGCGGCAGCAGGCGCCTGAAGGAGAGCCCCTGGACGACGATCGAGAACACCACCACGACGTAGGTGAGCGCCAGCAGCGTCGGCGCGGCCGGGAGCTCGGGGCCGACCGAGAGGGCGAGCGCGATCGCCAGGCCGCCGCGCAGCCCGCCCCAGGTGAGGAGAGCGATGGCCCGCGGCGGCAGCTCGAGCCGGCGCGCGAACGGCGCCAGGGTCCCGCCGACGACGGCCAGCCGGGCCGCGAGGACGACGGGGATGGCCAGCAGGCCGGCGGCGAGGACGCGCGCGCTGAAGGGGACCACCAGCACCTCGAGCCCCACCATGGTGAACAGCGCGACGTTGAGCGCCTCGTCGATCACCTCCCAGAGGCGCCGCAGCCGCCCGCCGAGCCGCAGGTCGCCGACCAGCAGCGCGGCGATGATGACGGCCAGGTAGCCGGAGACGTCGAGGCGCCGGGCCAGCGGGTGGAGCCCGCCGGCCAGGGCCAGCGTGAGCAGGAGCCCGAGCGGCGGGCGGCAGAACGCGCGCAGGACGCGGCGCACGAGCCAGCCGGCGGCCAGGCCCAGCGCGGCGCCGCCGGCCACCTGGCGCACGAAGGTGAGGGCCACGGCGCCGGCGCCGACCGCCTGGCCGGTGGCCGCCGCGTAGAGCGCGAAGAAGACCACCACCCCGATGGCGTCGTTGAACAGCGACTCGCCCGCCATGGTCACCTCGAGCCGCTTGGGCGCCCGCGCGGTCCGCAGCATCCCCAGGACCGCGATCGGGTCGGTCGGCGAGACGATGGCCCCGAAGAGGAGGCTCTCGCCGAGCCCCAGCGGCAGCCCGCAGAGGCGCGCCACCAGGAAGGTCAGCCCCCCCACGAGCGCCGTCGAGGCGGCCACGCCGACGGTGGCCAGCGCGCCGACCAGCGCCTTCTCGCCCAGCAGCGCCGGCACGTCGACCTCCAGCGCCCCCGCGAACAGCAGCAGCGAGAGCATCCCCTCGAGCAGCGTCTCGCGGAAGTGGACGCGCGCCACCAGGGCGCGGGCGGCGTCGTGCACCCGCCAGCCGAGCGCGCCCGCCGCCACCAGCGCCAGCGAGCCGACCAGCGCCCAGACCGTCACCCCGATCGTCGCCGGCAGGCCGCCCAGGCGCCGGTTGACGGCGTAGAGGACCGCCGCCGTCACGGCCACCGCGAGCAGCGGGAGCGCTTGCACGGCGCTACCGGTCGTCGCGGAGACGATCGAGCGCGCGCTGGTGGCGCCGGGTCTCGCGCCGGGCGTCGCGGAGCGCGCGCCGCTCTTGCCGCGCTTCGAGGTGCCGGCGCCGGTGCGCCTGGTGCACGCTCTCGCCCGGCAGCCGCATGGTGATGTCGACGCCCCCCATGATGGCGATGCCGCGCACGCGCAGGAGCGGGGCGTCCGGATCGGGGTGCGCGGGGGCGCGGTTGACGTTCTGGAACCCGCCCAGGATGGCGGCGCCGTGGACCTCGACCGCCAGCCCGGGCGGCACCACGATCTGCACGCCGCCGAACACCGCCTTCACCTCCAGGTCGATGACGCCGGTGGGGAAGCGCGCCTCGCGCAGATCGAGCTGGGCGCCGCCGAAGGCGGCCACCACCCGCCAGCGCCGCGGCACCGTCCAGGCCCCGCGGCGGTCGACGCCGCCGAAGATGGCGTACACCGTCTCCGGGGCGGCGTTCTCGTCGGGGGCGGGGGCCAGCGCCACCGTGGCCGGGGCCAGCGCGGCGGCCGGGACGGGGAGATCGGCCGCCAGCGCGGCGATCGCCTCGACCGTCTCGGCGGTGTGCGCCAGCGTGACCCGCCGCTCGAACTCCTCGACCTCCAGCGCGTCGTTGGCGAAGGCGTCGGAGAGCGCCGCGATGACCCGCTCGCGCGCCTCGTGCACGCGCACCAGCGCCGCGCGGTCGGGGCGGACGAGCCCGGTCGGGCGCTTGTCGTCGTCGGTCGGCATGGGGCGAAGTCTACCCTCGATCGAGCACCAGGGGGCCGCCTCGCGGGCCGGCCCGCGACCCTACTCGCCGCGGCTATTCTCGCGAGAGTTCGCGGAGACATTTCTCGAGACAGGCTTGGTCCGGCTCGCCGAGTTTCATCCGTCGCAACCCTGGCCAGCGCACCTGCGACGCTTGGACGCGATCCCAGAGCTCCTGGAAATAACCCGTCGACGGATCGACGCCCTGACCTTTCAGCTCGTCCGATATGACGCTCAGGACAGGTTACGTCGACGTGTAAAGCGCAAGTATATTCTGACAGCAAGCTCGTGGCGCTCATTTCAAAGCGCGTTTGATAGCGGACTGAAGGTTCTCTGTCATGTCCGGATACGAGACGACGTGTCCCTGAAGGCGCGCGAGCACCGGCAGCAACAGTTCTCGGACTTCAGATCTCAAAGCGGCGTCGGCCAATGCCATCAGAACGACGTAGTCGATTCCGTCCTCGGGATGAACTTGTTCGCGCAAGGCCAGGAGCTGCTCGACAGCTTCGCGGGAGATGGTCACGCCGGGGAAGCTTGGATTCCATAGTCCCCAGGCCAACGTGGCCGCGATCTCCAGTCGCGCCGCGGAGGGGGATTCGGCCGCCCAGCGGGTCGCCCAGAGATCGGCGGTGCGAAAACCGGCTCCGGCCAAGTTGATGCCGATTCGCATCAGCGTGTCGTAGTTGTCGAGCGCATGGTTGGCGTAACCATCAAGGATGATGCGCACCTCGCGTTGGCTTTATCGACGCTCCACGCGCCGAGAATCTGGTGCGCAGCACTCAGTAGCGGATGATCGCGCAGGGTCATCGTTGGTTCGCTAATACGTCTCGCAACACCATGGGTTCTCATGTGCCTGATGCGCGTGCTATCGCCGGCTTAAGAAATGCATCGAGTTGAGCGTCAGAAAGTTCACCTGTGCCGTCATGCCACCATCCGCCTATGCATTGTGTAGACTCGTAAGAAATACCAAATGCATCACGCAGAAGTTGCATCAGATCGGGCACCGAAAACGTCGCATCGGAGATCGCAAAGTAACGCAAGATTGCCGAAGGTGTTTTGCCCGAGACATGCATCTCCCGCGCGAGCGTGACGTCCCGTTTTGTAAACATGTGACGTGACCTTCCAGCTCGACGCGACTATTCCCGCGAGAGGTCGCGAAGACAGTTTTCGAGATAGGCCCGTTCTTTCTCGCTGAGCTTCAGTCGTCGAAACCCGGGCCAGCTTATGCGCGACGCTTGGACGCGATCCCAGAGTTCCTGGAAATAGCCTGTGGATGGATCGATACCCCACTCGGTCCGCGAGATGCCGCGATGAATGTACGACCGGATTATCCAAAGATCGGAGAGCCGTTCATAGCCCATCGGCGTCAGTCCGACTGGCCGTTCGTCTTCCCAGATCAGGCAGGCCTTGATCTCATCGAAGCTTGGCTCGAGCTCGGGCCGATACTCGAGCGCTTCGATCAGACGGAGATCTCCGTCCGAAAATAGAGGGCGTAGTCCCGGCTCCTGTTGAAATTGAAGTGGCGGTCCAAGTCGCCCCGAGGGAATTCTCGGGGTTGCGAAGACAAGGAGCCGCCGATGAAGAAGACTGCCAGGAAGGGACCGAAGAAAACAGGGCCGAGTGCTGGTGGCCCGCTGCTGCCGCTGCTACACGCGATCGTGCGACGAGACCTGCGTGACTTCGTGGTCGACGCCGGGATGACGGCGCTGGCGGAGGCGCTCGAGCAGGAGCGCGCCGCCGTGTGCGGGCCGCGCTACGAGCACCACGCCGATCGTCGAGCGTTCCG
>DASZVW010001032.1:0-4808 GCA_035546895.1 Polyangia bacterium | reverse complement strand
ACCGGCGGCGGCGTGGGTGCCTGTGGCGCGGGCGCCGCCGCTGGCCGGACGCGTGTCGCGGCTAACCGGCTTCAGTCGTCGAAGGTGACGTCAAAACGTGAACCTGAGTTCCGCACCCGCGCTCGATGACGCTCAAAGGGTGCCGCGGTGGACGCTGCCGGCAGTGCCGACGAGCCCAAAGCCTCCGAGTCCTCCGAAGAAACGGTCCCGACCGAAAGGCCGCCGCCAACACGAAAGAGGAATTTAACGTGGAGACGACACACCGCGTAAAGGTCCCTATCGTTCGCCTTAATCACGTTCCGGTGATGGACGCGACCGGCCTGGTGGCTCTCGAAAGCGGGATCGCAACGCTCTCCCGTCACGGGTACCTTACCGTCCTGATCGGCTTGCAAGCTCAGCCGCGTGCTCTTATCGGGCGCGCAGGATTGGCGCGTCAACGCTGGCGACTCGCGCTCCGTCCCGATCTGGCGTCTGCCCTCGTCGTAGCACGGGAGCTCGTATAATTAGCGAGCCCTTTCCCGGCGGGTCGCTCATAGGCCTCATAGGTAGAGCCAAAACATCGCAAACGCCGAATGCTCGAGTTAGCCGTCAATCTGGTCAAGGTCTTTTCTGCTACGAGAGCGGCGGACCGCACCCAACTCGGCGAGAAGGTGACCGTGTGGTTGGCGACGCATCCCACTGTCACAGTGTTGAGGACTGCAGTCCTCCTCAGCTCGGACAGCAGATATCACTGCTATTCCATCGTCCTTATCGGTCACGATCCGGGCACGGGTTGAGACCGTCGAATCACCGGTCGCCCCTTGGCCGGATAAGTCGATGGAGACCGACTTCCTTGACCCTTTCGCGCTTTCCGCGGCCACGATGCGTCACCCCTCGGGAAGGGGACCCCGAAACGCGGCGATGTCTCGCGGGCCGCTATCGGCCCTCTATGCCGCCTTGAGCTTCTTCGCCTTCCGCGCCTCGCGATACTTCTTGATCTGGGACTTGGGCACGTCCTTGTGCTTCGCGCAAACCATCCCGAAGACCGGAGCAGCCGCATTCTTGCAGCCCGGTACTGGGCACAGTTGCTTGGGGCCTTTTCGGCGTGCTTTTCGAAAGAGGGCGAGATTGGTGATCTTGGCAGGCCGGCCGGGGCCGCGTCTGCCACCACCGAGCGCGCTTTCGACCGCAGCGCGAGCGCGTTCTTGGGTCTGCCGATCCAGAAGGTCGGCGAGCTGACTGGCGAAAGAATCGATGAGTGCGCGGATAGGGTCCATTTGCGGGCGATACCATCCGAAGGCCAGTCATTCAAGCGAAAAGGGCCGAACACGCTAGGCGAGCTCAAAGAGGCCCAGGTGCAACTGACCTAACAAAGAGGGTCTGCGTTCTGCAGGGCTTCGAACGCAATGTCGGGTTGGGCTTCACTCAGATCATCTGGGAGATTGGTCGGCTGCCTGCGCGGGAGCTCGATGCCGACCCGCCGCCCGAGGGGTTGAGCGTGTTATTGCGCGAGGGGCTACCCGCGGCCCCAGGCGGCCATCGATTCCTTCGCTCCTACCGTCTCAGAGCCGCAGCGGGCAACGCCAGACCCACAACGCTCGTCCCTATCGATAGCGCGATCAGCCCCCGGCCCACCGCCCGCACCCGGAGGGTTGTCTCGAGCGGGCGGCGTGCAGCCCGCCTGCAACCAGCTCGAGTCCGACGGCAGCAGGAGCACGAACATTAGCCGGCCTGCCGGAGCACCCCGGACCGCGCCCAGTGACCCCGGCGCGCGACCGCGCTCGGCCATTAGATACCCCGAGGCGACCACGTGCCTCACTCGTAGCGCGAAACCATGGGTGACCTGTTTCTTCGCGCGCTGGTGTTTCAGCTGCTTCCGCGCCGCCTCCTGACGATCCCTCGACTGCTCGCGGATCTGCTTCCGACGCGCCACCCTTCTGTCTCCCAGAAGGCAGTTTCGGTTTGACAAACGGTGGCCGCTACAACCATGCAAGATAAAGGGCCAGAGTTCACCTCGCCCTAACTGGGCGGGTTCACTCGGAAAAGTATAGAGGCACGCCTTTCGGTCTGGCGCTCACAGTTGCCGAAGGCCGCGTGCGGATTGCGAATTCTGCGGAGTCACGCGCGAATCCCGCGGTTTTTCGAGGCTGCCGGCGGCGTCCCGAGTGGGAGGCGCCCGGCAACGGTCGAGCGTCCTCTGCGAAAACCAACGGTAGCGACAATGGTTCCCCCCCCGCAGGTGACGCGTCACCGACCCCGCCCGTTCGCACCAACGGCGCGCGCCTCAGAGAACCAAAGAAAGCAGGACACTTTTTCGGGTCTCACCTCGACAACCCGGGTGTGACCTCCTCAGACGGTTCGCCCGAACGCGTGCGGGTCTCGGCCGGCCATCCTCGACGGCAGAGCCGAGGGATGGGCGCATTTGCTCGTCCGCGGGCGGTCGAAACCAGAAAGAGTTGGTCGGATTTTCGCCTCTCGCACCGACAACTCCGACGTGAGGAAAGAAGCTGGCGACGGGCGAAATCCGGTCTGAGCCGCCCGGTGCAGAAGACAGAAGCAAGCCCCGACCGAAAGTTCGTCCGTTCGTCGCGCAGGTTGCCGAGAAGGTCGGCGAGGAACCTTTAACGCCATTTCAAGGAGCACAGCGATGCGTCACCTAATTCGAGAACAGTCATACATCGACCCCGAGCTCAACCGGCAGGTGCAGGCCTATGAGGCCAAGATGGGTTGGAAGCACAGCGCCTTCACGCGGGAGGCCTACCAGAAATTACTGGCCGCCGACCGCGGTGATCGCGATCTGGTCATGCGGCGACTCGACGCCTTGGTGCGGGGAATGGAGACCATCCAAGGCACCTTGGAGCTCATGGGGATGACTCTCGCGTTCCTCGCCAGAATCTGTTTCCGACACCTCGATCTCTCCACCAGCACCCCGGATTCCGTGCAGAGGGGAGACAGCTCGTATCGAGAGCTCCTGCGTGCGATAGGAAGCAATTTCAAGGCGGGGCGCAGGTTGAGCGGCGAGATCTTCCCCGCAAGCGCCGATAACGTTCCACCTCGTCCCGGCTCGGGGGCGGTGGGCGGTGGGAAAGGGCCAGGCCGATGACCGCCCAGGGTCCGGGCGAGCCCGAAGACCGCCTTCGGCCGCGCATCGGGCGGCGGCCACGTGATCCAGATAGAGCGGCGTCATCCGGGGGGGGATTTCGGCGGCTCGCGCGAAGGGCCGCCCGGCCGGCCCGGGTGGCGATTTACACGCCGCCGGAAAGTAGTCGCCGATGCGTGATCAAGAGCCGCTACGTGACGCTCGGAAAGGCGGGCCTCGCAGGGATGAACCGCCACCTCAAGTATCTCGAGCGCGATGGCGTCGAACGAGATGGTTCGCCGGGACGTCTCTATGGGGCCGACGAGGGATTCGATCGGGACGCCTTTCGCGCTCCTCTGCCGGGTGAGCAGCGGCAATTTCGGTTCATCGTTTCGCCGGAAGATGGGGACGAGCTCGACCTCACAGAATTCGCCCGCCGGTTGATGAACCAGGTCGAGAACGACCTCGGACGGCGGCTGATCTGGGCTGCCGTAAATCACCACAACACCGCCAGCCCCCACGTCCATATCGACGTCCGAGGCGTCGACACCGATGGTCAGGAAGTCCGAATCGACTCCGACTACATCAAGCACCACATGCGCTGGCGAGCGCAGGAAATTGTCACGCGCGAGCTCGGACCCAGGACGGACCTCGAATATTCCAGGGCTCGCGAAGAGGACATTCGGGCCGAGCGCGTCACCGTGCTCGATCGGTTTCTCGGCGAACACATTCAGCCAGACGGGACGGTGACCCTCAAGCGGCTGCTCTCTCGACCGGGACCGGAGGGGCGGAATTGTGTCGCGCGGCTTCAGGCCCTGAAGCAACTCGAGCTGGCGATCGAGCAGCAACCTGGAATTTGGCGCATGGCCGAAGGTTGGAAGGAATCGCTTGCCCGTCTCGGCCAGCAGAACGACCGCATCGAGCGGCTGTACCCCATCGTCGGCGAACAGGCGGCCGACTATCGGTTCGTCGATCCCAAGGTGCCCCTGTCCACCTTCGAGGCCGTCGTGGTGGGCAAGGGCCTCCACGACGAGCTGTCTGGCCAGATGTTCGTGGCAGCCCGGGCAGCGGGCGACCGGGGCTACTACATCCCGCTCCGACCGGAGGTCGCGGAGAACCTGCAGCGGGACGACAGGATCCGGGTCGGATTCGCGACGGAGAAGTGGCTGAAGCCGGCGGACGAGATCATCGCCCGGGTCGCCCGAGAAAATGGTGGGGTCTACGACCCGGGGCAGCATCAGCGAGCCCTCGAAGATCTCCCAGGCCGGAGACCCGGGGAGGCCGCTCCGTCGCCGGTCGACCTCGTGACTGGAAATGTTCGCCGGCTCGAGCGGCTCGCGGCATATGGGCTGGCCAGCCGGTTGCCGGATGGCCGATGGCGCGTCCCATCCGATCTCGTCTCCCAGTTGGAGTCGAGGGAACGGACGCATCCTCGGCAGCTCCTCAAAATCGATAAGGCCTTGCGGCCACAGAGGGAGCCTGCCGCGCCGGCCGTCAGTGACCTCGAAAAGGAGAGGGTGGCGCTCGGTCGGGCGGCAGCCCAACGATTCGGGCTTGCCTTCGTGCCCAACCCGCACCGATTCAGTGGGCAGCTGGTCCCGGCGCCGTCGGGATCGTCCGGGACCGAATACGTCCAGGTCGTCGACTATCGGCACGGCCAGCTCGCCCTCGTTCCCAAACCGAAGGACGCCGAGCTGCTGCGGGGAAAGGTCGTGACGCTCTCGCGCGACCCCGCAGGCCGCCTTTCGGT
>DASZVW010001031.1:0-3157 GCA_035546895.1 Polyangia bacterium | reverse complement strand
CAGGTAGAGGAGGCCGTGGTTCCCGGGATCGAGCCCGTTCGGCGCGTCGGCGAAGTTGGACTCGACGAACTGATGATAGAGGCGCGGCGCCGCGTGGAACGCCGGCAGGTCGAGGAGCAGGAAGAGGGCCGCCGCGCCCGCCAGCCCCCACCATCCGCGCCGGACCTTGAGCAGCGCGGGGGCCGCCACCAGCGGGAAGACCTTGAGCTCGGCGGCCAGCGCGAACAGCGCGGCGGCGGCGATCCCGGCGGCCAGCCCCGCGCCGGCGGGCTCGAGGAGCAGCAGCGCCGCCGTGACCAGCACCATCGTCACGAAGGTGAACTGCCCCATGTGCGCTTCGAGGAAGTAGGGGGTCGACAGCAGCAGCAGCGCCACCGCGCCCAGCGCCCGGCCGGCCCCGCCGTCGCCGGCAGCCCGCAGCCGCCGCCAGAGCAGCGCCGCGATCCCGGCCAGCGCCGCCTCCATGACCACCACCCACAACACGTAGGCGGCGCGCGGCACCAGCCGGGCCAGCGCGCGGCCCAGCGTCTTCGCCGGTCCCGGCAGGTAGCGGTAGTGGTAGAAGTACGGCGTCCGCTGGGGGGGCTCCTCGGCGTCGTAGGGGCTCTGCCCGCGCGCGGTGTTGACGCCGCCGTGGACCAGCGCGAAGAAGTCGGCGCCCGGCCCCAGCCGGTGGACGGCGTCGTGGAAGAGCGGCCAGAGGACGGAGCGCGCCGCCGCTTGCGGGGCGACGTTCCACGGCTGGCGGACGATGGAGACGACGGCCGTCACGTGCACCAACACCAGGAGGCCGATGAGCAGGCGGTCGAGGCCGGCGCGCCGCGCGGGGGGGACCGTCATGGGCGGGCCCAGGATAGAGCCTGGCGTGCGGTTTTGTTCGACAATCGCCGCGGCGAGGCCACGGGCGGCGGGGCCGGCAAGCCGGGGTCGACCCGAGTTGCGGCAGGTCGGCGGCCTGCTAGACCCCTATCATGCGTCGGGATCGACAGCTCGACTCATCCGGCCGGACGTTGCTGGTGGCGTTCGCGGTGGTGGCGGCCGCCTTCATGATCTCGACCGCGGTGGCCGAGTGGAGCGACGTCAGCATCCGCCGCGCGGCCGAGCAGATCGCGGGCGAAACCTCGCCCAGCGTCGAGCACCTGTCGCTGCTGCGGGCCGACCTGCGGCGGATCACCCTGCTCGGCGACGGCGATCTCGACGCCGCGCTCGAGGGGCGCCCGCCGTTCGAGCGCACGCGGATCGACGGCGCGCTCACGGCGCTGGAGCGCGACTGGAACAGCTACCGGGCGCTCCCCGCCTTCCCGGGCGAGAGCGCGCTGGTCCCCGCGGCCGAGCAGGCCCAGCGGGACCTGGCCACGGCGATCGCGCGGCTCGAGCGGATCGAGGGCGATCCGGACCGCACGCAGGTGCGCGCCGTGCTCGAGAAGGAGCTGCAGCCGGCGGCCAACCGGCTCGACAACGCGGTGCTGCGGCTCATCGATCTCAACGCCGCGCGCGGCGGCCAGCTCGGGCGGGCGATCGGGCGGCTGGGGCGCGAGTCGGTGATCAACGCCGTGGTGCTCGACGCCATCTGCGTGCTGCTCACCGTGGCGGCCGGGCTGCTCGCCTGGCGGCTCGTGCGGCGGACGACCGCGCTGCTCGAGCAGCGGGCCGACGAGCTGGAGGCCTTCGCCGGGCGGGTGGCGCACGACGTGATGGGGCCGCTCACGGCGACCAGCCTGGCGCTCGACCTGCTGGCCCGCGGCACCGCCTCGCCCGAGCGGGCGGCGCGCGCGCTCGAGTCGGGCCGGGCGGGGGTGGCGCGCGCCCGGCTCATCGCCGACGGGCTCCTGGCCTTCGCGCGGGCCGGGGCGCGGCCGGAGGCGGGCGCCGAAGCCGACGTCGCCGAGGTGATCGCCGGGACCGTCAAGGAGATCGCGCCGGCGGCCGGCGAGAAGGAGATCGCGATCGCCGCCGAGCTGAGCGCGCCCGGCGCGGCGGCCTGCAACCCGGGCGTCCTCGCCAGCCTGGTCTCGAACCTGCTGCGCAACGCCGTCAAGTACGCGGGGGGTGTCCCCGCGCCGCGGATCGTGGTGCGCGCGCGGGCGCTCGACGATGCGCTGGGGCGCGCCCGCGTCCGCATCGAGGTGGAGGACAACGGGCCCGGGCTCCCGGCCGCCCTCGGCGATCGGGTGTTCGAGCCCTACGTGCGCGGGCCGGGGAGCGGCAAGCCCGGCATCGGCCTCGGCCTCGCCACCGTCAAGCGGATCGCCGACGCGCACGGCGGCCGGGTCGGCGTCCGCTCCGCCCCCGGGCAGGGGTGCACCTTCGCGGTCGAGCTGCCGGCGGCGCCGCGCCTGCGGATGCCGCGGGCCGTGGGCGCCGACGCGCTGCCGGGCGGCGCGTCCGCCCAGGTGCCGCGCGTCCGACCTCAGTAGTTCTTGCGCCACATCAGGTCGGCGTCGCCGGTCCCCACGTCGCCGTACTCGCCCGCGATCTGCCAGCGCGCGGTGAGCTGGTACTCGAGGTGGACGGCGTTCCGGTTCTGGTAGAGGTTGGGATCGGCGCCGATGCGGCCGACGTAGCCGACGTAGAGGCGATCGGTCACGTAGCGCCCCGCCTCGAGCTGCGTCCCCGAAAGGCCGCCCCCCTGGCCGCCCCCGGTGTCGATGGTGAGCACGTCGAGCGGCAGGTGGCGGGCCAGCGTCTTCTGGAGCTGCCCCGCGATCACGCCGGCCACCAGCGAGGTCGCCTCGTTGGAGGCCGCGGCGCCGACGCCGCCGCCGGTCCCGTCGCCGCTCCCCTGCAGGTGGCCGGTGACGATCAGCGCGTACAGCTGCGACTCGTTGAGGTCTGGGCGGTTGGGCGAGCTGACCGAGATCGAGAGCTTGTCGAGCGGTCCCTTGGCCGCCACCTGCACCGTCACGTTGTCCTGGTTGTCCTGGTAGGTGGCGGTGGCGTCCAGCGTCGGGTGGTCGGGCGCGCCGTCGAACTGCAGCGTCGAGTCGGCCTTCAGATCGAAGCGGCGCCCGAGGACGTCGACCCGCCCGCGCCGCACCACCACCTGGCCGTGGAGGTGCACCTCCTCGCCGATCACCACGCGGAAGCCGGGCTCGAGCCCCAGCTCCAGCGCGGCGCCGCCGCCGTTCACCCAGAGCTGGCGCGGCGCCGCCACGTC
>DASZVW010001030.1:0-7691 GCA_035546895.1 Polyangia bacterium | reverse complement strand
GGCGCCGAGGAGATCCACTACCCGTTCGGGCGCGACCCCGAGCAGGACGCGGCGGTGGGCCGCCTGCTGGGGCGGCTGCGCGCCGGCGAACGGCGGGGGCGGCGCGCGCCGGTGCGCCTCGTCGACGCGCGCCTCACGCTGCACGAGATGCGCCTCCTCAAGTCGCCCGACGAGCTCGCCGTCCTCCGCCGGGCGTCGGCCATCACCGCCGAGGCCCACACGGCCGCCATGCGGGCGGCGCGCCCGGGCGGCAGCGAGCGCGAGATCGAGGCGCTGGTCGACTACACCTTCCGCCGCGGCGGCGGCGCCGGCCCCGGCTACGGCACCATCGTCGGCGCCGGCGCCAACGCCACCATCCTCCACTACGTGGAGAACACCGCGGCGCTCGAGCGCGGGCAGCTCCTGCTCATCGACGCCGGCTGCGAGGTCGACGGCTACACCGCCGACGTGACCCGCACCTTCCCGGTGGGCGCGCGCTTCTCCGAGCCGCAGCGGCGCTTCTACGAGGCGGTGCTGGAGACGCAGCAGGCGGCGATCGAGATGGTCAAGCCGGGCGCCACGCTCGACCAGATCCACGACGCGGTGGTGGCGCGCCTCTGCGGCTACCTGGTGACGCTGGGGATCCTGAGCGGCGACGTCCACGCGCTGGTGGAGAGCGGCGCCTACAAGCCCTACTACATGCACCGCACCAGCCACTGGCTGGGGATGGACGTGCACGACGTCGGCTTCTACTCCGAGAACGGCGCCGCCCGCCCGCTGGTCCCCGGGATGGTCCTCACCATCGAGCCCGGCCTCTACGTCGCCGAGGACGCCGCCGCCGCGCCGCCCGAGTACCGCGGCCTCGGCGTCCGCATCGAGGACGACATCCTGGTCACCGCCACCGGCGCCGATAATTTGACCATCGGAACGCCCAAGACCGTCGCCGAGATCGAAGCTTTGACCACGGCTGCGTGATCGAAGATCTGATGGGCCCTCGCCGAGGCGCCCGTCTCGTCGATCTACTTCTTGCGCGGACGCAGCTCGGTTTCACCCTGCCGCATCCAGAGATCGAAGTTGGCGAAGATGACGTCTCGGCCAAGGAGTGGCGGGGTCCTTTCGGCGAACGTCAGGCACGGCAGCGCCAGCCAGAAGCCGCCGAGGTTGACCGCCACGCCAGCGACGTCTCGGACCTTCCACGTCGTGACCGTCCCACCGACGGCGTTGGTCGTGATCTCAGCCAAGTGTGCGTTCGAGAACCCCAACAGCGAAGCGAACTGTTTCGGTAGCACTGTGCTATCCGCTCCGGTGTCCAAGATGGCGAAGACATCGCCGGGCAGGACCGTGGAACCGTTCCGGAACGCGCAGCGGATCGCAGGAAGAGCCTTGGCTGCGAGGCCCGTCCCAAACGTGATCCACGGGAACTTCATCCTGGTCGCGGGGCTCAGTAGGCCCGTCCCAAACGTGATCCACGGGAACTTCATCCCGGTCGCGGGGCTCAGTAGTTCCCCATCGACTGGGGCCGACCCCGAAGGATGAAGCCGGGGTCGACTGATGGCGTTGGGGACGAGTAGGCTGTCGCGGTGCGCGGGATCGAGGTCGGCGTTGTCCTTGGTGCCACGAGCCCGTTCAGTAGTTGGACCCGGAGCCCTGCGAGCACCCCGAAATGTGTCCACGGGTCGCGAGACCCCGGAGCACGACTAGTAGACTTCGACGACGAGGGCTCCTCCCGGCGCACTTCTGCAAAGGAGGACCCATGGAAGTGCTGTACCCGCGCTGTGCGGGCCTCGACGTCCACAAAGACACCGTCGTCGCCTGCGTCCGCTGTGTGACCGATCCGGAGCACCGTGAGGTGCGTACCTTCGGCACGACGACGAGCGAGCTGTTTGCGCTCGGCGACTGGCTGGAGTCGTGTGGATGCACGCACGTTGCGATGGAGGCGACCGGCGTCTACTGGAAACCGATCTGGCACATGCTCGAAGGGCGCTTCGAGCTCGTCCTCGCGAACGCGCAGCACATCCGCAACGTGCCCGGCCGAAAGACCGACGTGAACGACGCAATGTGGATCGCCGACCTGCTCGCGCATGGCCTCATCCGCGGCAGTTTCGTGCCCCCGACGCGAATCCAAGAGCTACGGGACCTCACCCGGACCCGGAAGCAGATCGTCCGGGAGATCTCGCAGCACACGCTTCGCATCCAGAAAGTGCTCGAGGATGCGAATCTGAAAGTCGGCAGCGTACTTTCCAGCGTGGTCGGCACGAGCGGTCGCGCGATGCTCGACGCGATCATCGCCGGCCAAGAAGACCCCGAACGGCTCGCCGATCTTGCCGTCGGGACCGCCCGAAAGAAGAAAGCGGAGCTCATCGAAGCGCTGCGAGGACGCGTCACGGATCACCATCGGGCGATGCTCAAGCTGCACCTGGGGATCATCGGTGCGCTGCAGAGCGCTCTCGCCGAGCTGGATGCTTCCGCGGGAAAATTGCTGGCGCCGATCAAGGAGCGCGCCGCCCTCCTGACGACGATGCCCGGAGTGAGTGACGTCGTCGCGCAGGTCGTCGTGGCGGAGATCGGCGTCGACATGTCGCGCTTCCCGACCGCTGGCCACCTGGTGTCCTGGGGCGGGCTGTGCCCGCGGAACGACGAGAGCGCAGGCAAGCGGCGCTCGACGATGGTTCGCAAGAGCGCCACCTGGCTCAAGACCACCCTCGTCACCGCCGCCTGGTCTGCGGTGCGAAAAAAGGAGAGCTACCTCCGCGCCCAATTCCTCCGCCTCAAATCCCGTCGAGGCGCCAAGAAGGCCATCCTCGCGGTCGCAGCCTCGATGCTCACGGCTTGCTACCACATGCTCCGCGACGGCGTCGGCTACGAAGACCTCGGCGCCGCGCACTTCGACCGTCGCGACAAAACCAAGACCATTCGCCGCCTTGTCCGGCGACTCAGCGACTTGGGCTGTGAGGTCGAGGTACGGCAGGCGGCGTGAGGCTTCCTAGTAGAGACAGAGCAGCTGGGGGTCCGGAACCTGGAGCACGACGGGGCGTTCTCCGACGAGGCGGTCGAACTCGGTCGACTCCAGATGAGCGTTGCGAAGCGCCTCTTCAGGCGTGTTGGCGGAGGCGAGTATCCGTGTCATGTCGGGATCGAGGACGACCCAGACGCCCGCCGGCTGTCCTTCGAGGACCGCACCCAGTGCGGGATGTGCCTCCCCCGACTCCATGCAACTAACTCTGGGTGACGTTCAGAATCAGGTCAAGTCAGGATGATGTCGATGGGGCGCTCGGGGAACGGGCTCGGCTCGGCAGTCTCGACGGTGACACACGTTAGCTCGGTGTGAGCCCTCGTCAAAACTGGAACTCGACGCCGCCGCCGAAGTCGACCACCGAGTAGGTGTGGCTCCCCTGGAAGGTCCCGTCGTAAGCGATGTGGCCGAGCGAGAACCCGACCTGCGCGCCCAGCCCCAGCCAGTCGAAGAAGAAGTAGTTGGCCCCGCCGGCGGCCCGCAGGGCCACCCCTTGCGCGTCGGTGGCGCCGTTGGGGAAGGCGAACACGAAGCCGGCGTCGGCCTTCACGAAGGGGACGATCGGCAGCGGCGTGGAGAACTTCCACTTGGCGCCGGCCATGGTCTCCACGATGTCGCCCGTGACGTCGGCGCAGTCGGCGGCGTTGGGCGCGGGGTTGCAGCTGCTGTGCTCGAAGCTGACCACCAGGTTCAGCCACCAGGGCGCCCAGCCGCCGGTCAGCTTGTACCCGTACTCGAGCTCCAGCTTGGCGCCGGAGAGCGCGTCGCCTTGCCCCTCGGCGATGAGCGCGTGGATGGAGAGCTCGTTGTCCTCGAGGAACGGGTGAGGGCCGTGCAGCAGGTTCTCGTCGGCGGCGGCGCGCGCCGGCCGCGGCGCCAGGAGCAGCGCGCCCAAGACAGGGAGCAACGGCAGCAGCGGCAGCAGTGGATATGACCGGCGATCCCGCATAGCCTGGGCTGGGCCGAGGATATGGAAGAACGTTCGGGCCGTACACTTTTTGTTCTCTGCTTGTCGTTCGCGATGGCCGCGGCAGGCTGCGCCGGCCTCCACGCCGGCCCGCGCACCCTGGCCGCGATCGGGGCGGTGTTCGTCGGGGGCGGCAGCGCCACCTGGGCCGCCGGCGAGGAGGTCGATCGCAGCGCCCACCTCTCGACCTCGCGCGCCCTCACCGGCGTCGGCTTCGCGGCGGTGGCGGTCGGCCTGGCGGCCGTCGTCGCCGCGGGCGGCTGGATGGCCGCCACCGTGGCCTGTGACGCCGATCCCGACTGCCCCGAGTCCGAGACCTGCCGCGAGGTCCCCGCCCCCCCCGGGGGCGTCCCCTACAAGCAGTGCGTCCCCCGAAGCTGACGATCTAAGGCTGTTGGGGATAGAGAGATGGACGAGCCGATCGCGTCGAGCGGAGCGCAGCTTCGCTGCGCGGAGCTCATCGCGGGAGGGTCCAAGGGAACCCTTTCAGGGTTCCCTTACCCGGACGTCCCGTCGGGGGCGTCGGCGTCGATGTCGAGATCGGTCCAGTCGTCGCTCGAGCGGAGCGCCGGCTCGGACCACTCGTCGTGCGCGCCGTCGAGCTGCGGGCCGGAGCTCTCGGCCGGCTTCAGCACCGGCGGCGGCGTCGCCTGGTCGTCGGCGTTTGCTCCGGCGATCGGCATCTCCATCGGCAGCGTGGTCCGCTTCCGCTCCTTGCGGCGGGTGAGCAGGATCGGCCCCGCGGCGGCGCCCGGGCTGGTGCCGTCGTGCCGGAGCTGCGGCGTCCCCGGCGGCGTGTGGATGGTGCCGGAGACCTGCGCGGTGCCGCGCGGCTGGGGGACCGGCTCGGCGACACGCTGTTCGATCGAGCGGCGATAGCGGACCGACCCGTAGCAGCGCTGCAGCTCCTCGTACAGCTCCTCCATCGACTGGTGGCGCTTGAGGGGATCCTTGGCCAGCGCCTTCATGATGAGCTGCTCGGCCTCGGGCGTGATCTCCGCGCCCGGCGCCCGCACGCGCGGCGGCGTCACCGGTTCGGAGACCACCTTCAGCATCACGTCGACGGCGGTCTCGCCGGCGAAGGGGATGGTGCCGGTCAGCATCTCGTAGAAGATGACGCCCAGCGCGTAGATGTCGGTGCGCGGATCGGAGACGCCGATGCGCGCCGTCTCGGGCGCCATGTACTCGGGGGTCCCGAACACCACCCCTTGCTGGGTGACGCGCCCCTCGCTCACGTTGGGGTCGCGCACCTTGGCCACGCCGAAGTCGAGGATCTTGACGAAGTCGAAGGCCTTCTCGCGCTCGGTGACGGTGTGCAGCCCCGACTCGTCGGTGATCTGGCGAATCAGCTCGCGCCGGCCTTCGCGCGGCGTGAGCATGACGTTCTCCGGCTTGAGGTCGCGGTGGACGATCCCCTTGGCGTGCGCGGCGCCGAGCGCGCCGGCGATCTGGTTGACGACGGTGATGGCGCGGATGAGCTCGAGCCGGCGCTCGCGCTGCATCACCGCGTCGAGCGGCTCCCCCTTGAGGAACTCCATCACGAAGAAGACCGTCCCGTCGTTCGACTTCCCGAAGTCGGTGATGTCGACGATGTTGGGGTGGTTGATGAGGCTGGCGGCCCGCGCCTCGCGCAGGAAGCGCTTGATCGACTCCTCGCGGCCGCCGTAGCCGTCGTGGAGGATCTTCACCGCGACCTCCTTGCCGATGTAGACGTGCTCGGCGCGGTAAACGACCCCCATGCCGCCGCGCCCGACGATCTCGTGCAGCTTGTACTTGCCCACCGTGGTACCGGCTCGGGCATCGGCAGGGATGACTCTGTTCAAATTCGGCTCGCGCTCGGGTCGAAATGAACCCGCAGGAGGGGCGGGAATAACTTCAGGATAGAGCATGCCCTCGGGGGCGGCGTATTCCTAGCCTTTTTGGGGGCGTCTCCGTCGCACAGGGGACCTGCGGGCACCACATGTAGTCCCTGTACGTCTCTTGTCATGTACGTCCGCGCGTCTTGACGTAGAGTACGCGCGCCATGCGACCCGACGGACGCCGAACGGACGAGCTGCGCCCCATCACCATCACCCCCGACTTCAACCGCTACGCGGAGGGATCGGCGCTGATCGCCTTCGGCGAGACGCACGTCATCTGCACCGCCTCCGTCGAGGAGAAGGTCCCCCACTTCCTCGAAGGTCAGGGGAAGGGGTGGGTGACCGCGGAGTACGCGATGTTGCCGCGCGCGACCCACACCCGCTCGGGGCGCGCGGGCGGCGGGCGCGGCCAGGAGATCCAGCGCCTCATCGGCCGCTCGCTGCGGGCGGCGATCGAGCCGAAGGCGCTGGGGCCGCGCCAGATCACCATCGACTGCGACGTCATCCAGGCCGACGGCGGCACCCGCACCGCCGCCATCACCGGCGGCTACGTGGCGCTGGCGCTGGCGGTGCGGCGGCTGCAGAAGCTCGGCAAGATCAGCAAGGAGCCGATCCGCCAGCCGGTGGCGGCGATCTCGGCCGGGATCATCGACGGCGAGGCGCGCGTCGATCTGCCGTACGCGGAGGACTCGCAGGCCGAGGTCGACTGCAACTTCGTGATGACCGGCGACGGCCGGTTCGTGGAGATCCAGGCCACCGCGGAGAAGGGGGCCTTCTCGGCCGCGCAGTACGGTTCGCTGGTGGCGCTGGCCGGCGAGGCGATGAAGACGCTGTTCGCCTGCCAGCGCGAGGCGATCGAGCGGGCGCGCCCCTGACGCGATGAAGGCCGTCGTCGCCACCCGCAACAAGGGAAAGCTGCGCGAGCTGCTCCCGCTGCTCGACGGGCTGGGGCTCGACCTGGCGACCATCGACGCGCTGGCGCCCGACGCCGAGCTGCGCGAGGACGGCGTGACGTTCGAAGAGAACGCGCTCGCCAAGGCCCGCCAGGCGGCGGCCGCCACCGGGCTGCCGGCCATCGCCGACGACTCGGGGCTGGAGGTCGAGGCGCTCGACGGCGCCCCCGGCGTCTGGTCGGCGCGCTACGCCGGGCCGGGCGCCGACGACGCCAAGAACAACGCCAAGCTGCTGGCGGCGCTGGCGGCGGTGCCCGCGGGGCGGCGCGGGGCGCGCTTCCGCTGCGTGGCCGCGTTCGTCGATCCGGCGCGCGGGATCGAGATCGTCCGCGACGGCGCCTGCGCCGGCGAGATCCTGGCGGCGCCGCGGGGGAGCGAGGGCTTCGGTTACGACCCGCTGTTCCTGCTTCCGGCGCGCGGCCGCACGATGGCCGAGCTCCCGCTGGCGGAGAAGAACCAGCTCTCGCACCGGGCCGCCGCCTTCCGCGCGCTGGCGGCGGCGCTGGCCAAGCTCGGCGCGGCTAGTGGTGCGTGAGGACCAGGTAGAAGACCAGCACCAGGGTGCCGACGAGCGCCGTCGACGCCGCCAGGCCGATCCGCTCGCGGAGCCGGCGCCGCCGCTTCTCCTCGCGGAGCTTGCGGCCGCCGCCGCTGGCGCGCCGCCGACGCGAGGCCTGCCGGTAGTAGTTCTCCCAGGCCTCCCACGACGCGGAGAGATCCGCCGCCTTGGCGCCGCCGCTCGAGCTGCTCGCCGACCCGTCCATCGGGCGCTTACAGTAGCGCCGAGGGGCCGGGTTGCCAACGGGGTTCAGACCAGGTTTCGGCGCGCTGCGTAGGCGGCGGCCGCGGGGTCCGGTCGACGGCTAGATGGCGTCGGGGTGTCCGGCCCGGCGGCCGAGGAAGGCGGCGGCGATGAGCGG
>DASZVW010001029.1:0-3065 GCA_035546895.1 Polyangia bacterium | reverse complement strand
TTTGCTCGCGCGCGAAAACCGGCCCCTCGGGAGGCGCCCGCCGCGGCGCCGCCGACTCACCCGCCGATGCCGCCGCCGGTCACCGTCTGACAGCGACCGCCGCCGCCGTCACCGAGGACGCACACGCCGGCGCTCGGCTGCGCGCAGGCGATCGCCGGACAGAGGACCAGCACCTCGTCGCACTTCTGCTGCAGCCAGCTCGCCTTGATGGCGTCGAGCTTGGTCGCGTCGTTGACGTAGACCATGCAATTGAAGTTGCACGGCGACAGCGACGCGCTCACCAGCGCCTGGCAGGCGCCGCCGCTGTCGGGCGCGCACGACTCGGCCGCCGGCAGCGCGGCGGCATATTGCTGGGCGAGATCGCCGCAAGCCGGACCGCCGCCGGCGCCCCCCGCGCCGCCGCCCCCGGCGCCGCCCGCCCCGCCCCCTTGCCCGCCGGTCCCCGCCTCGGTGACGCACTGGTGGTTCACGCAGGCGCACGTCTCGTCGGTCTCGACCGGGCAGGCGACGTTGCAGATGATCGGCGCCCCGGTCGACGCCGGCGCCACCGCGTTCCTGGCCACGCAGCTCTGACCGCAACACCCGACGGACTCGAGGAGGCAGTCGCTGTCGCTGTTGCAGGACCCGGGCGCGCCGCCCGCCCCGCCGTCGGCACAGGCGCCCTGGTGGGCGATCGCCACCCCGGCGCAGCTCGCCCCGCAGGAGTTGCCGTAGGTGACGCCATCGACCCCGCACACCGGCGCGTAGATCGTCGTGCAGGAGCAGCCTCCGCCCCCCTGCCCCCCGTTTCCGGTGGGGGAGCCGCCGGCGCCCGTCGCGCCGGTCCCGCCGGTCCCGCTCAAGTGCTCGCCGTTGATCCCCCCGCAACCGGCGACGAGAGCGGCCGTTAAACCAAGCGCACAAAGATGACGACGTGAACGCATGCCCGCCTGCAAAGCAACCGACGGGCCAAGCGGCCCCCGCGCCGAACCGCGCTTCGCGGCGCGCGCCGCCTCAAAAACCTGAGAGCGCCCCGGCGGTTTTCAGGCGCGCGCGGCGCGCCCCGCTCAGGAGCCGGTCCAGTAGCGGATCGGGCCGGTGTCGCTGTGCACGAACTGCGAGTGCGGGTAGAAGCCGACGCCCCCCATGCGCAGCGACTTCACATAGTGCAGTACCTGGCGGGTGGCGACGCCGCGGATCCGGAAGTCGACCGCGTGCCCCTCCATGTGCTGGCTGTGGCGCGCCACCTGATGCCCCTTCTTGCGCAGCATCAGGTTGTACTTCGGCGAGCGGTAGCCGGAGACCACCTCGATCCGCCGCGCCGAGAACTTCCCCGCCACCCGCTTGAGCACGTCGATGAGGCGCAGGTCCATGTGCGTCGCCTGGTTGGTGAAGTGATCGCGCAGGAAGAAGCGGAAGCGGTTGTCGAGCTCGTGCCCCTCGCCGGGGAGGATGGGGAGCGCCTCGTGCGTCCAGATGTTGTAGAGCGTGGTGACCGGCTCGATCGTCTCCCCGGGCCACAGCTCCGGATCGCTCTGGGGCGCGCTCGCGCGGCTGGCCAGGCGATGCGCGCGCGCCGCGCGGCTGGGGGTCGACCAGCGCGCGAGGTCGGCGTCGGAGACGTGCACGTCGGGGCGCAGCGCCTTGTCGCGCAGCCAAGCCTCTTTCTTGGAGAGCACGCGCGGCTCGCCGGGCGCCAGGTGCTCGGCGCGCGCCGCCACCGGATCGAACACCCGATCGGGCGCGCCGAGATCCGGGAGGTGCGAGACCTGGTCGACGGGCATCGCGACCAGGCAAGCCAGCAGGGCGATCACACCTCAAGTATAGTGGCGTCGCCGCGGCGGCCAAGAATTACGCACGGATTGGCGACTATTGGCAATCCAGCTCAGCCGCGCCGAGGGCGTGGCATTTGAGGCAGACGCGCTGGTTGCGGGCGGCCAGGAACCGGCAGCGGGCGGTCCGCCCGAAGTTGGGGCCGTGGGGCGAGAAGGTGGGACCCCGCGTCGGGTCGGCCGAGTGGCAGGCCAGGCAGCTCTCCTCGCGGTGGCAGGAGACGCACGAGCGGATGTTCCGCTTGGCCTGGACCGAATGGCTCTGCGGGCGGGGGGTGGAGATGACCACCCCGGCGGCGTCGCGCGCCCACCCGGGCGGGTGGAACTGCTTGACCCCCGTGCCGGTGCCGAACGGGTTGGTCGCCCTGACGCCCGGCAGCCCGCCCGTGGGGTCGGCGGCCACCCCCGACCGCTGGTGGCACCCGATGCAGAAGCTCTGGAGGCGGTGGCAGGAGGAGCAGTCGGGGACGTTGCGGCGGGCGTCGGGGACGTGCAGCGTCACGTAGTCGGCGGGGTGGATGTCGGGGGGCTTGACCACCCCGCCGTGGCAGTCGACGCACTCGTTGCGCTTGTGGCAGGTGAGGCAGTAACTCTCGTCGCGCCCGGCCTGGGCGTGGTCGCGCCGGAAGGTCGGCCCGTGGGCGTCGAGCCCGCGCAGCGACCCGGACGGCTCGAGCAGCCCCGTGCCGCCCGCCATGATGGTGGCCGGGGTGGTGAGCTGCACCTGCAGGCGGCCGTCGGGCTGGGTCAGGTGGCAGGCGCCGCAGCGGGCGGTGGCCTGCTGGCCGTCGTGATTGCCGGTGTGGCAGCCGAGGCAGCTGGCCATCATCGGCAGGTCGGCGCGGGTGACCATCGCCTCGCTGGCGGCGCTGGCGTGGCAGAGCTGGCAGCCGATCCCGCGGGTGGCGTGCAGCCGGTGATTGAACTTGATGTTCGGCCGCGCCAGCGCCACCCGCGGCGGTTGCGACTGCGCGTTCTCCGGCATCCAGGCGAGGCCCGCCCCGTCGGCGTGGCAGGCGTCGCAGCGGGCGGCCCCCTGCCCCTCGGGGACCGCTTTGGTCGGCCGTGTCCGATCGATCTGGTGACAGCCACGGCAGGCGGCCTCGCCGGGGATCAGGTTGTCGGCGGCCAGCGTGGAGCCGGCGGCGGCGGCGTGGCAGCTCTCGCAGGTGGCGCCCAGGCGGGCGTGCGCGGCGTGGTCGAACCTGATGGGGATGGTCTCCGCCGGGTAGATGAGCGGCGAGGGGCCGGCCG
>DASZVW010001028.1:0-4155 GCA_035546895.1 Polyangia bacterium | reverse complement strand
CGGGGTGGCGCTGGCCCACCTGATGTTCGACCTCCCCCTGTTCAGCGCCTCCCGACACGCGCGGGCCGGCGCGGGCCAGCGGCTCGCCGAGCTCGTCGCCACCTTCGGGTTGCTGGTGGTGATCCGGGGCTGCTCGCGCTCGCGGCCGGCGGCGACGCCGTTCGCCGTCGGCGCCTACATCACGGCGGCCTACTGGTTCACCTCCTCGACCTCGTTCGCCAACCCCGCCGTCACGCTGGCGCGCGCGGCGACCGACAGCTTCGCCGGCATCCGGCCCGCGGACGCGCCCGGCTTCATCATGGCACAGGCCCTGGGCGCGGCGGCCGCCACCCTCTTCCATCGCTGGCTGGTCCCCGCGCCCCCGGCGGTCCGCGCGCCGGTCCTGGCCGCCGACGAGGAGGGGGCGGCATGAAGGTGGTCATCTTCGCCTGCGTCCACAACGCCGGGCGCTCGCAGATGGCGGCCGCCTGGTTCAACCGGCTCGCCGATCCGGCGGAGGCGCGCGCCCTCTCGGCGGGCACCGCGCCCGGACCGCGCGTCCATCCCGAGGTGGCGGCGGCGATGCAGGAGGTGGGGATCGATCTCTCGGCCGCGCGGCCCCGGCTCTTGACCGACGAGCTGGCCCGCGGCGCGCATCTCCTGATCACGATGGGCTGCGGCGAGGCCTGCCCGCACGTCCCGGGGCTCGCGCGCGACGACTGGCCGCTCGAGGACCCGAAGGGGCTACCGCTCGAGCGCGTGCGGGAGATCCGAGACCAGATCCGGCGGCGGGTGCTGGAGCTGCTGCGCCGCGAAGGCTGGAACAAGAACGACGCCGGCGGGGTGTAAGGATCGGACCGCCCGCCCGTCAGCAGGAGAGGCCGAAGGAACGGCCGAAGGAGAGCCCGATGCGCAACGACGGAACCGATCAGGATTCAGACTGCCCGTGCGACCCCTGCCCGCCCGGATGCCCCTGCCCCTGCGGCGGTTGAACGAGCCGGCATGACCAGGCCATCGCGAGACGGCGGCTCGGCTCCGGTCCGGCCGGCAGGGGACGAGCTGTCGCTCGCGGTGCGCCGCGTCCTCGCCGACAACCGCGCGCGCTTCCTGCGCTTCGTGCGCCGCCGCGTCGGCTCGGACCCGATCGCCGAGGAGGTCCTCCACGACGCCGTCGCGCGCGCCATCGCCCGCAGCGGCGACCTCCGCGACGCGGGGGCGATCGTCCCCTGGTTCTACCGCCTGCTGCGCAACGCCGCCGTCGACCACGCGCGGTCGGCCTCGGCCGAGCGGCGCGGCCTGGCCGCGCTCGCCCGGGAGCTCGCCGGCCAGCCGGACGCGGGCGCCGGCGGCGACGCCGATCTGACCGACACCATCTGCGCCTGCGTCGGCGACCTCGTCGCCGCGCTCCGGACCGACTACGCCACCGCGCTCCGCCGCGTCGACCTGGGCGGCGAGCCGGTGGGGCGCTACGCGCGCGCCGCCGGGATCTCGCCCGGGAACGCCTCCGTCCGCCTGCACCGGGCGCGGCGCGCGCTCCGCCGGGCGGTCGACCGGCACTGCGGCGCCTGCGCCGAGCACGGCGGCTACCTCTGCGAGTGCCGGGCCGCGCCGCACGCCGCCCCGGACCGGCGCTCGGCCGGATAGCGGCCGGCCGCCGCGCAATCGATCGCCGGCGTCGCGAACGTCACCGTCGGGCAGGCGCGTCCGCAGTAGAGTCGCGCCCACCATGAAGACCCCTCGCCTGGGAGCCGGCGCCGCCGCCCTGGTCCTCGCGGCCGCGCTGGTCCCGGCAGGGTGCGCGTCGACGGTGGTCGTCCCGGCCGACGACGCGACCTTCGCGCGGGCGCAGCGCCGGCTCGCGGAGACCGCCGCCCGGGTGGAGTCGCTGAGCGCGCCGCCCGAGGACCGCACGCTCTTCCTGCAAGCGGAGGCCTTCTACCGGTACCGGTTCGCGCCGCCACCGCGGGGGGCGCTCTCCTACCTCGGCGAGTTCGGCGCGGCGGTGACCGACTTCCCCGCGCTGCAAGCGTTCGCCGGCTCGCTCGATCTGCTGGAGCTGCGGCTGCGCTCGACCGACTCGGCGATCCAGCTCTGGGAGACGCTGCTGGCCCGGCGGCCGAAGACGGCCCTCCGCCCGCTGGCGCTCTACCGGCTCGGGTGGGCCTACCCGAACAGCGACGTCCTCGGGTTGCCGCGCGCGTCCGGCGCCGAGGCCTTCGCCGCGCTGGCCGCCGAGAGCCCGGGGACGCCGCTGGCGGCGCTGGCCGGCGCGGCCGCGGCGGTGCCGATGAAGCGCAAGGGGACGGCGGCCGCCTGGTCGGCCTTCCCGGGCCTGGGCCAGCTCTACGTCCGCGAGTACGGGAGCGGCGCCGTCCGGGTCGGGATCGCGCTCGCCTCGATGGCCGCCGTCGCCGTCCCCGCCACCGTCGCCTACCAGCGGCGCGCCGACCTGACCTGGAAACGCGACTGGCCGCTCCTGGTGGCCAGCGTCGGCGGGCTGGTCGTCCTCAGCTTCGACTACACCGCCTCCTACGAGGACGCCATGCGCGGCGTCGTCCAGTGGAACGAGCGCGCCGAGGCCCGCTTCGAGGACGCGCACCCCGACGCCCCCTGAACGCCGCGGCCGTCGTATCCTCGCCGCCATGTTCATCCGACTGGGGAGCTTCGAGGTGGCGCCGGGGCGTCTCGACGAGCTGCGCGCCACCTACGACCGCGACTGCGTGCCGCTGGTGAAGGCGGCGCCCGGCAACCTCGACGTCTACCTGATGGAGCCGGCCGAGGGGACCGGCCCGCTGGTCGCCTGCACCGTCTGGCGGACCGAGGCGGACGCGGCCGCCTACGAGGCGAGCGGCACCGCGAAGGAGGTGGTGGCCAGGGTCAAGCCGCTCTTCGCCGGGCCCCCGACGCTGCGCTCGTACCGGGTCCCCGGCCGGGGCTGAGGCGGCGTCAGCCCTGGACGGCGCTCTCGGCGACGAGCTCGGCGTCGTCGTCGGTCCGGTCGCCCGCCTCGTCGGCCGCGGCGGCGCGGCGGCTCCGCTCGCGGGCGATCATCTTCTCGTAGAGGCGGACGTAGGCGGCGGCCATCCGCGCGGCGGTGAAGCGGTCCTCGAAGTAGGCGCGGCAGCGCGCGCGCGAGAGCTCCAGCGCGCGCGGCACCGCGGCCACCGCCTCGTCGACGGTCCCCACCACGAAACCCGACAGCCCGTCGCGCATCACCTCCGGCACCGAGCCGCGCGCGAAGGCCACCACCGGCGTCCCGCAGGCGAAGGCCTCGATCATCACCAGGCCGAACGGCTCCGGCCAGTCGACCGGGAACAGCACCGCCGCCGCGTTGCCCAGGAAGTCGTCCTTCTGGTCCTCGTCGATCTCGCCCACGAACTCGATCGACGGATCGCCGAGCAGCGGCTTTATCCGGGCGGCGAAGTACTCCTCGTCGACCCGGTCGACCTTGGCCGCGATCTTGAGCGGCATCCCCGCCCGCCGGGCGATCTCGATGGCCCGATCGGGCCCCTTCTCGGGCGAGATCCGCCCCAGGAAGGCCAGGTACTGCCCGGGCCCGGGGTGAAAGGTGAACAGCCCGTCCGGCAGCCCGTGGTAGACGGTCCCCTGCCAGCCGACGCCCGGCAGCGGCGCCCGCTGCGCCTCGGAGATCGACACCAGCGGCTCGTCGGGGAAGCCGCGGTAGATCTTCTGCAGATCGGGGATGTCCAGGCGGCCGTGCACGGTGGTGACCCGCGGGATCCCCAGCCGGCGCATGAGCGGGAAGTGCAGGTAGCCGTCGTGGAAATGGATGAGATCGAAGTCGGCGGCCCGGCGCACCACCTCCTCGATCATGAGGACGTGGGGCGCGATCGGATCGATGCAGGCGCCGTCGAGCCGCAGCGCCCGCGGCACGCAGGCGACCAGCTCGGCGCGGGTCACCGAGTCGCCGCTGGCGAACAGGGTGACGTGGTGGCCGGCCGCCACCAGCTCCTCGGTCAGGAAGGCGACCACGCGCTCCGTTCCCCCGTAGAGCTTGGGCGGGACACTCTCGCTGAGCGGACAGACCTGGGCGATTCTCAACTCGACTCCCTTTCGCGCCGCCGGCCGACTGGCGGCGGCGCCTCTGGAACATAAGGATCCTCGCGTCGCTGGGAACGGACGACGTCGCGCTTCGCCGACTGCGGGGCGCCCCCG
>DASZVW010001027.1:0-15296 GCA_035546895.1 Polyangia bacterium | reverse complement strand
ATCGCAAATGACCAGTCCGGCAAGCCGGCTCCGGCCAGCGAGCTCACCTCCCAGCTGGCCCCGGAGACCCCGGTGTTGTTCGCGGGGGGCGGCGACCTGCGGACGATCTGGCGCCCGCCCCCCATCAGGGAGCGGGCCGCCGCGTTCGAGCAGACGACCTCGCCGCGCCGGTCGACGATCAGCGCCGGCACGCGCAGCGCGTCGAGCGCGACGTCCAGGACCGCGAGGATGGCGGTGGCCGCCAGCTCGGGGCGCCGTGGGTCCGAAATGCCGCGTACCGCGGCCGTCGCGGCCGCAACGGCCAAGGAACTGCGCCTGGATTCGGCCCTGCCGCGCATCGCCGTCACCTTCGCCATCTGTCCTCCGCGTTCTCCGCGCCTGCGTCTATTCAGACAAGACTGCAGCCACGTCGTTCCACGTTGCGATGCAACGTCTTCAACCAGCGAACATTCCCGCCTATTCCGTCTTCGCCGTCGAGCGTCGGTGCGCGTTTTACAGAAGCTGGCCAGTAATATCACCGTAACCGTCACCAACGGACCGCCTACACACCCGGCGTCGTCATTCGAACACAACCTCAAGCGATTGCGCTCAAGGCGGCGCCCATGATCCCTGGGTTGCCGGCGAACCCATCACCCGAGGTCTTGTCGCAGGCGGGAGCGTTCATGCTCCTTAAAGGCCTCGTGGCGGCGATGACGGCCGTCCTTAGTCCGCGTAGTAAGCAACGGCTACCGGGGAATGACGTCGGGTCCCGAAGGGGCTGACAAGTCGTTTCGGAAGATCGCCGAGGCCGCCACATCAAGAAGCTCATCACGCCGAAAACGATGCGGCGGGCGGCTCAAGACCTCTCACGGCTCGCGGGCGTCAACGACCTCGTCACCGGCGCGGTCAGCGGCCACAGCGACATCGAGATGCAGGAGCTTTACAGCACCGTCCGCGGGAGGAAATGCGGAAGTCGCTGACGGCCGTCGTCCAGCCCGTCGGATTCTAGCCCTGTTCGCCGTCGGCCGGCTTCTGCCTTCGCGCGCGAAATAGATCGATGGCGCGCGCAATTTGGCTCCAATCGCCCTCGTGCATCTGTTTGGCCATCGTCTGCATCATCCCCTGATCGAATGCTCGGCTTTTGGCGCTGGGGCTGGCATCGGACATCGCGTCCATCATTCGATACTGATCCGCCGGCGAGCATCTCGGTTCTTTTCTACGAAGACGTCCTCTGGACGAGTCTCGATAATTTGCTCGCCGGGGGCACAAGGTTTTTGGAAAACAATGTACTCTCGGCACCCGATTGGACGAACGGCGTAGATGCTGCACGAGTCGTCCAGAAGGGATGGGCATTCGAGCGATTCCTGATGGTTCAGTAGCTGCGGCCGCAGGCGATCTCGAGTTTCGGAGTTCATTTCCTCCGAAACAAACCAGGATATCGCCGTGACCTCGGCCGGAAGGATCGGGACTGCTGCGCTTTTGCAGCACGCGGCGCATCCCTTGTGACAGGCGACTTTTTGTCCCTTGGCCTTCTCGGCGGCCGCGACGAGCTTTTGTGCGAGTCCTCCACAATCGGAGGACCCATGAAGAAGAGCCGGTACACGGAAGAGCAGATCATCGCAGTGCTGAAGGAAGTCGACGCCGGGGCCAAACTGAGGTCAGCGACGCGAAGAAGCTAAAAGCGCTGGAGGACGAGAATCGACGCCTGAAGCACATGGTCGCCGACCAAGCGCTCGACATCCGCGCGCGCCTTCGGCGTTCCTCTGGGGACGCTGCAGGGCTGGGAACAGAAGCGCCGCAGGCCCGAAGGCCCCGCGCGTGCGCTTCTGACTCTCATCGACCACGACCCCGTCTCGGTCGTGAACACCTTGGCGGCTGCCAGAATAGGCGCAAAACGGGCAGTTGGTACCGGACGCCGCCCCAAGGCACGCATGCCCCGTCAGCGACGTGCCGGCTTCTCAAGCCTTGCTCTCAAGATCGCTAGAACGTCGCGTCGACCACGATTGTACCGGACTCCGCCCCACCGGGCTCCGCGGGCATGGTGACTGTCAAGGTTCCGTGCGGCGTCGGCCAGGTGGTGTCGCCGCTGGCGCTTGCGCTCGGCCCGGCGGAGCTGATGGTGAGCATGCAGGACCCTTGCGCCGGAATGGGCCCGTTTCCCTGGGCGTCGGCGCAGGCGTTGGCTGCGCACAGGACGTACCCAGGGACGTTGTTGACCAGGTACACCGCGCCAGAGCCGGGCGCGGAGGTGGTATCGAAGGTGCCGGTCGAAAGAATAGGGATCCCGGGAACTCCCGTATCGAAATCGAACGTCGAGCCGTCCGTCACCTCGAAGTGCACGCCGGTGTCGCCGGGCACGTAAAAGCCGTCCGCCATACACGTGCCGGATCCGGACTGCGCTCCGGTGACCATGTATGTGCAGGACGTCGAGCCCCCGGTGCCCCCCGTTCCCGCGTTGCTGCCCATGCCCCCCGGGCCCCCATCCGATCCAGCTCCCGAGGGTGCGCATGCGCCGAGCGACATGGCCGCCACCAGCAACGCTATGGGTATTCGCATCGGAGCAATTCTAAGCGCACAGAATACGCCGATCTATCGAACGCGCTTGGAGGGGCGGTCTACGAACAGGCGCAGCCAGGACACGACATTTGTGTCAGCTTCGTCTGCGCCGTCGTCGGGCCCGCCGGAGGACCGCGGGCAGGAGAAGGGGTTCGAACCCTCGACGTCCACCTTGGCAAGGTGGCCTGACAGACCCCTGATCTCAATAATTTCGCGTACCTCCCAGTCGCTGGTGATCGTGTCGAAGGCACTGAGAAGCCTTGAAACGACGCGAAGAGACCTCTCGGGACTCCCTCGTTATTCCCTCGTGCCGAGGCACGAGGGAGCCCCTGTCGGCGCGGCGTGGTACGTTGAACACGTCGTGGCCCGGCCCCAAAAGCACATCCCCGCGAGCCTGGAAGACGCCCTGGCGGAGCTGAAGCGCGACCCCCGCCAGCCCGTGCATGCACGCATCGACGGGCTAGAGGTAGAGATTCGCGTCGTCGAGAAATCCGCCGCTCTTCGCGCTGGGCTCGGCGATCGAATGGCCGCAGCAGGTCCGTGGCAGGGGGAGACCGAGGAGGAGATCCTCACGATCCTGCGCGATGCCCGCCGCTCGGGCGGATCCGAAGAACCGCCCTCGATGCCGTGATCTGGCTCCTCGATACGAACATCTTCATCCCGGCACTGAACGGCAGACCCAGCGTCCGTGCGCGCCTCAACGAGGCGGCGGCGGCCGGCGATGTCGTCACGAGCGTCTTGGTTCTCGGCGAGCTGCTCTACGGCGCCAAGTGCTCTAAGCGGAGCGCCGACAACATCCGCGCCGTCGAGACGGAGCTGGCGAACGTTGCGGTCTTGCCGGTAACGGCGGACATCGTGCGGCTGTTCTCCGACCTCAAGGCGTCGCTTCGACGGCGCGGCCTCGTCAAGAGTGACGTCGACTTGCTGATCGCCACGACCGCGCTCCATCACAGCGCCACGCTTGTCACCGACGACCAGGCCCTCCTCGCCGGTGACATCCCGGGGCTATCCGTCGAGAACTGGGTCTGACCGCGTCTTCAGCCGCGCAGCCCCAAATCCGTCCTGAGCTGCCGCACATCGAACCGTACCCCCTCCGGCTCGCGGCTCTCGATGTGCTCGATCTCCTTGACCAGGACCTCCACCTGCCGCCGCCGCAACGGGGTCTTGACCGCCTGCCGCGGCGTCTGGCCTCCAAGGGCCGGTATCTCCTGGTCGAGCCAGGCGTGGTATTGCTCATTCTTGAACGCAACCAGGGCCGCCGCGACTTCGGGGTTGTTCTCTTCGATCCGCTCATCCCGAGCCTCGACCGCTTCCTTCTTCCTGGCCCTCGACATCGGGTCGATGTGTTCGCGGGCCCGGTGAATAGCTAGCCCTTCGCACACGGTCTCGAACCTCGCACGAAGCGCATCCGCCCGCTCGCGTGAGTTCGCTTCGAGCCGCACCTCATCGAGGCCCACCAACACCCGACCCACGATCGTGTTGTCCCAATTCTTGTGCATCCTGTTGCCGGCCCGAGTGAAGGCGTATTCGCGTTCGCGGCCTGCCTCATCCGGGTCGGGGGGAATCACCCCGCTCTCTTCCGCGAGACGCCGCTCGATCTCCGGAAGTGCCCTTGCGGACGCCGGTTTGAAGTGATCGATCGTCATAAGGATCGGCTCGCCATCGGTGTTGTGCAGCGTCGGCGGAGGACGCCGGTCCATGGCCTCGACGACGTTCTTCCAGGTAGCCAGGACGAGTCTCTCCGTGGTCGCGGCGCGGACCTTGTCCATCTTCATGAACTTGCCGCGCCCTGCCCGCGCGAACATCCGGACCATCCTCACGACCTCATCGGCCTCCCGCGGCGGAAGCGTCCGAGGATGGCAGCCAGCGAAGACCGAAACGCCGATGTGGTCGACGACGCGCGCCAACATCGCGTCCCGGACGCCGAGCGTCTTCGAGCCGCTGACCTCCTCAACGAACCGCGCTTCGCCGGTGAGCAAGTCGGTGACATGGACTCCCTGACCGAACTTCAGCGCCGTCACCTCCCACACCCCGAGCCATGCCCGTCGCTGTGACTCGAGCCACCCGCGATCACTCAGCGGCAGGTTCCGACCGCGCTCATCGAGATACCATTCGATGATGGCTCGGCCGCGGACCCGAAAGTGGCAGCACGACCACGGCACGAAGAGCTGGTAGTGGACCGTCTCCGACTCGATGTCATGCGGGTATTCGTCGTGGGCAGCGTCGAACTCGAGCCCGAATCTCCCGGCCGCCCATCGCGCGACGTCGCGCAGGAGCCGTCCGTCCATGTCGTGAAGCCGCTGCCTTGGACCAGCCTCTTCAGCTGCTTCGCTGGCCAGGCAGCACTTCTTGTACTTCCTCCCGCTGCCGCACGGACACGGCTCGTTTCGTCCGATGTCGCCCATCGAGTCCCTCGCGCCGGCTTCGAGTGCGGCGCCATATTCGCCGTCACGTTACTACAAGCGACTGCTCGCGGTCAGCCGAGATCATGGTGGCGGCGACCGCGCCGCGCCGTGCGAATCTTTCGCGATGAGTCTGATCGCGCTGACCTTTGACCGAGCGTGCCTTGTCGTGATCACCTGTCTACTTCGCGCTGCCGTCGCGGTCGAGGATGCTCGGGATCGGGTACCCCGTCGTGCTCGCCGGGTCCGTAGCGCTCTCCGACGCCTCTGGCGGCAATGGCTTCGGCGCGCCGGCCTCACACTTCCCCGCGTCGCGGCCGGGTGTGCTCCCTACAGATCGCGCGCCTGGAACAGAACGCCCGATTCCGTCGAAAACGCGGTCGTGCGGCTCCACGTCGCACAGCCGCAGCTCGGCGAAGGGCAACTGCAACATCTCGCTGCCCGCGTGCTCGGGTTCCAAGCATCGAAGGAGACCTTCAGACGCATCCTCGCCCGTCGCCGCGACCTCGTCGCCACCCTCGAAGACGAGGTCCGACGTCGTCCCCGCCAGATCAAGGTCTCCGGGCCTCGCCAACTCTGGGGTCTCGACCTGACAACCGTCTGCGTCTTGGGGATCTTCCCTATCTGGATCCTCGGCGTAGTCGACTATCACGGCAGCCGCGTGATGGCCTTCGAGCGCATCCCTACTGGGAGCGCAGCGCACGTGACACGCGTCCTCGAACGGCTCTTCGCCAACGGACCGCCGAAGCGGATACTCACCGACCGAGCGCCCACATTCGGCACGATCGAGTTCCAAGCTTGCCTCGGCGGCTACGGCGTGCGGCACGTGCGCACCAAGCCCGCTCACCCCTGGACTAACGGCCGCATCGAGCGCGTCTTCCGCACCTTCAAAGAGACCGTCTCGAATCTCACCTGGCTCGTTTCCTCGATCGGCCAACTCGATCGCTTCGCCGCCGATTTCAAGCTCTGGCACAACCGCGATCGCCCGCACAGCGCATGGGATGGCCGCACCCCGGACGAGGTCTTCTTCGGGCGGCCGAAGCGCCTCCGCTCGCTCGACAAAGTCGCCTACTTCGACGGGCGGCTCTCCTGGTACCGCTTCGGGTGACGCTGGCCGCCGGCCAGCACCTCCGCCGGCGGCATCGATCTTTGACAACCTCGCTCGCCCAAGTCGCCCCATCGTGATGGGCTTGGCCGATCTGCGCGCGACCATCTCGAGCCGCTGCCTTCAAAACGCCCTTACAACGCAGCGGCACGAACTCCGGCCGTCGCTGAGGCACTACACTCATTCAGCGCTGCGACCGCCCCTAAACCTTCGAAATCTTGAGCGGGAGAAGGGGTTCGAACCCTCGACGTCCACCTTGGCAAGGTGGACTGACAGGCCCCTGATCTCAATAATTTCGCGCACCTCCCAGTCGCTGGTGATCGTGTCGAAGGCACTGAGAAGCCTTGAAACGACGCGAGGAGACCTCTCGGGATTCCCTCGTTATTCCCTCGTGCTGGGGACCCGATTCCCTCGTTCCGAAGGCCCGAGCAGCTACCTCCCTCTCCCGCCGCCTACTTCGACGGGCGGCTCCTCTGCTGCCCGCTTCGGGTGACGTTCCCCGCCGGTCGGCACCTCCGCCGGCGGCATTGATCTTTGTAAATCCGGCCCGCGGCTGTCCCTCACTGCATGTGAGCCTAGTCGAGCCGCGTCCGATCAGGTTCAGCGGTTAAGCAGCACCGGATTCGGACGTTGCTGAGGCATTACCACTCAGTTACAAATCCAGTGAGATCGGTGGTTCGGGTCGGTCGTAGCGGAGCCGGCGTCTTGGTGCGCTCTTTTTGAGCAACACTTCAACACCAACTTGTCCTTCGAGTCTGTTCCGAGATCAGTTCCTCCGCTAAGACATTCAGAGGCTGGCGCCTTCGGTGAACTCTCCGCACGATGCGTACAGGTACGATGATCTGCTTCAACATTTCGTTTGCAGACGTCTTCCTTTACGTCGGCCTCGTGATAGCAGGCCTCGACTTGTGGAGTATTGCCGCACCAAGCCCCACGGCATGGACCTGCTTCGTTTAACATTCCGTTGTAAGAGTCCCAGCAACCCTTGACTGCCTGACGCATGCCGCCGCACGCCGACCAGCAACCATTTCTATGGTTGTCATTACACAAAGCGCCCTTGCATCCCTGATTGTCGCCACAATCTTTGCAGTCTTGGTCATGCGCACAGCGGTCACAATGGCTGTTCGCGTCGCGTTCCTGAGCTTCGCAGTCGTGGCGCTTGGAAATTGCTGCTTCGTCACATCGAGCGCACTTGTTGCCGCATTCACCTCGGAGGCCATCCTGGTCCCGTTTGCAGCGACGATATCCTTCGTCTCGGTCACGGTCGCACCCGACATCCGCTCGAGCGGAAGCGCCGATGAGGAGCAGAGCAGAGATTACCATGAGCGATGCAAGAGCGCGGTCTCGGGCCATCAGATATCTCCGATTGTTTCTGGTAAGGTGTCCAACGTCGAAGTTAGTTCATTCATTAGGCCGATGGCAATCTTTCGCTCACTTGCTATCGCCCGGGTAATCGACCGGCCACCCGGACTCTTGTCGACGCTCACGAATAGCTGGCGGGCCGTCATCACGGCGTGCAGGCACCGGGATTTCCCCGTGGTCCGGCTGCGCCGCTCGTTCCTGGAGTCCCGGCGTGGGAGGTTCCGTAAATGAGCCCACACCCCCTCGTTTTAGTATCCGCCGTGCCGCCGGGACCACCTGAGGCCCCCGAGCCGCCCCTGCCTGGTACACCGTAGACAGCGATCGTGCCCGTCATGCCCGTCAGATTCGAAGGGCGCTGTGAAGGCGCCCCAGGAGAAGGTCCGCAACCTTTCGTAAGATTGATGGCATTCATCGGAACGCTCAACACCACCTTCGCCGTCGCCCCGCCGTCCCCGCCGGCGCCGCCAGGTCCACCGCGGCCACCGTTTCCGGCATCTGTCGAACCCGATAGGAATCCCTCCCCGCAGGAACCTCCACCTGCGTCCTGCGCCTTGCCTCCGGGGCCTCCCGCTCCGCCGTTTTGACCGTCGGTCTGAATCCACAGTGAGCCGGCAGTAACTATCGTTCCAGCGGTCAGAGTGAGGCTCGCGCCAGTGGCTCCACGTCCGCCAACTGCACCCGATGCTCCCGGCTTACCGTTGATGCCGACGCCAGGCTGGCCAGGAGGAGGGGCGCCAGGTGCCCCGTCCGGAGCCTGTGACGGAATCGGCGCGAGAGTGATCGTCGTATTGGATCCGAAATCGAACTCATCGGTCGTCCAGTTCAAGGGCTGGGACCATCCGGCAGGGACGACTAGTGTGAAGTTGTCCGGAAATACAAGGGTGTGAACAAACAGTGTGGCCTCAGACTGTTGCAGAACATATGGGCTCGGAGCGCCGGCCGGCGGCCACACCGCCGGCGCCGTAGCGTAGTGAGAGCCGAGAATGCTACGCGACGCAGGGACGATGTGCGGTGGGGAATGCTTTGCCGGCTTTGGACCACCGGCGACCGCCAATCGGGATGCCGAGAACACGATGAGGACTAGTATCGCGGCCAGTGACCTTACCCTTGAAGCGGGCCCCAAAGACAGCCGCGGGAAGCTGGCATGAACGTTTTGGACAGTATCCACGGGACCTCCTGCTTTCGGGCCCCCCCTCCCGACAGCGACAGAAGCCTTCCAGGATCGGCGCTTCGCTGTCAAGAACGTGGCTCCTTTTCAAGTCCATTTTCCCGCGACGAAAGCTCACGCCGAAGGTCGCCAGCCATATCGGTTCCCATTCCTGCCCCGAGTCGTTGGCCCATCGCACGGAGCACGACTGGCCGCAACTCAACTGGTCTGAGCCCCGAGTTGCGTGCTCGGACAACACGAGCGACGCTTCCGGGGTTGACCGGATGCTCGACCCCGCCGCCAAGGACCTGATCGCGAAGCTCGCCGCCGCCGAGCGGGCGGAGTCGACCGCACGCGCCGTTCTGCGCGACCGCAGCGCCGATGTCGCGAACCTGATCACGGAGGCGAAGTCGCGCGGCATCCCGACTGACCGGCTCGCCCAGCATCTGCTGCGGCACCATCTCGGGCGGGCACCCACCCTCGCCGAGCGTCAGCGCGAAGTCGAACGCCTCCGAAAGCGCCGCCGCCGCGGGACAACCGGTCCCGCCAAAGACGGAATCAGCCCGAAGAACGAGCTGAGGCGCGACACGTGCCGCGTACAATCGTCGAAGGAGGGCAACACCATGCCGGAACATCTCATTCGACGAAAGACGGTCACGACCGAGGAGGAGTTCGCCGTCGAGAACGACGAGGACGAGCAGGAGGAGGAGGAGATCGCCTGCGACGCTGACAAAGAGGCTGCCGCAGACGACGACGACGACGACGACGACGAGGAAGGGGAAGAGGACGAGGCCTGAGCCGTGGCTCGGTTCCGTCCACGCGCCCGCCCCCGCAAGCCACTGCCGGCGTCGTTGTCGGCGCGGCTTGCGGGGGCTGGATTCAAGGCGGCACGTAGGGCAGCCGAAGCCGGTCGATGCCAGACCGCCGAATTCCTGTTTGCCGTCGGCGGAGGAAGCCTGAAGGCTACGACGACCCGAACCAAGAGCCTGAGTGGTGTGAAGGAGGCGCTCGACGCGGCGACTGACGGCACCAGAGCCGCCGAGGCGATCAGCCAGTGCTGGGTGCGTCAGGCCGTCCAGGAGGAGAAGTCATCGTGATCGGCGACCAGATTCTGTCGATTCACAGCACCGCGGAGTTCCTGACCGAGAGCCGTCGCAAGCTCCGCGAGACGTGCGGCCGCCACGGAGGTGGGCGATGACTCGGGGGCTCCGCACGGAGGCGTTGGTCGCCGGCCGCCGCAACGTCGAGCGCGTGGAAGGTGCCCGCATCGCTCCGCGAGCGCCCCGCACGCTCATCTCGACGCGCCTGGCTGGCGATGTCGGCAGCATGCTGGGTCCTCAGCACTGCACGCGCCTGCCCTGGCTCGGCCGAGTCTGCGGCGTCACGTCGCGGGTGACGATCGCCCTCCCCGGCTGTGAAGCGGTCAGGGTCCGGGCGATCGCTGCGCCGATGCCGCGGGGAACGGACCTGGTGGTGGGCGCCGACGTGGTCAGCCGGATCCGCTGCCGAGAGTCGGGGCGATGAAGCGCTGGGGGCTGCGAGTGGATGCGCTCGTCGGCGGCAGCAAGGACGTCACGCGGGTGAGGCAGGCACTGGTGACCACGGCCGCCCCGCGCACGGTGATTACGCCGGCGCTGGCAGCGAAGGTCGCGAGGCGGGTGAGCGGACCGGAGGCGTGCACGATGAGCCCGAGCATCGGCGAGGTTTGCGGCCCGACGGCGCGACTGAACGTGGCCGTCGACGGCTGCCGCGCCGCGAGAGTGGGCGCGGTCGTGGCGCGGTTGCCGGGCGGCCTCAAGATGGCGCTGGGCCGCGACGTGATCGAGAAAAGCGTGAAGGCGATCGACTTCTCGACGGCGCCGGCGACGTTTCGGTGTCAGCGGAGCCGCTAACCGACGGGCGCGCCCGCGTCGCGGTGCCGGTAACAGGCAGGAGGCGCACGGCGGTAGACTAGCGACCGTGCCGAGCGATCTGGAGCGGACCGCGTATCACGAAGCAGGGCACTTCGTCGCCTCCAGGGCGCTCGAACTAGACGATACCCACTCGATCAGCATCATTCCCGACGACGAAAGGGGAACGGCCGGTCACGCCGTAACGGACAGCATGGAGCGGTGGGTAGACGAACGAGAGAACCCATCTCCCGAAAAGCGGAAGAAGCTCGTCGTATCGCTGTGCGCGGGGTTCGCGGCTCAGCGCCGGTTCGACCCCGATGAACCAGAGGACAACGCCCGAGCCGGCGCAGAGGACGACTTCCAAAAGGCCCGGCTATGGGGCGATGCGCTCGATCTCGAACAAGGTCTACTCGAGGCGCACACTCTGGTCACCGATCACTGGGCGACGGTTGAGATCGTCGCGCGAGCACTACTCATTCGGAAAAAACTGGACGGACAGGAGGCAGAGGCGGGCATCGCCGTCGTCGAAGGTAGTTACGACCATGCCTCGTGGATCCTGCACCACGAATACGGGTGGTCGGATGATGACGTCGCCGCCCTAACGGCAATGCCGTTCGGTTAAGACCGATCTCTCGGCGTGGGTAGCTTGCGGGCGTAGTTGGTCATTTTGATCTTCACGGCTCTGGGATAGCTCCTGGCCGACCGTCGAGCGGGGAGCACCAGCCGAGTGAAAAGCTCGCGCATCGTGTTCAGCCGGGCCGGAATCGCGCCGGCCGAAGCGATCGAGCACCAAACCCAGGTGTCGCAGACCAGGCGCATCGCCGAGACGAAGCTGATCTGCGTCGGCTCGACGCCGAGGTCGTCGGCGGTTCTCTCCATTTCGAGCCTGATCAGGTTGTACGCGAGAAGAATCCCCCAGAGTTCTTGCCCAACTCCGTCGACGGTGCGACTCCGAATGGTCTCTTGACGGTCGAGCATCTCGGTCTTGATCTCGTCGTACCCGAGCTCGAGCTCCCATCGCTCGTGGTAGCGCGCGACGACGTCCTTCGCGGGATATTTCTTCGCGTCCGTCAGCGACGTCAGCATCGTCTGCGGCTGGAATCCTTTGCGTTGATACTTGATCGCGCGCGCCACGTAGGTCTTCGGCAGCGACGGGTCCATGCTCCGCGCCTCAGCCGAAATTTGCAGTTCGACCAGATCGTCGCCGGGCGCCATCGACTCCAGCACCGTCCACTTCGTCGTGGTCTTGGTTCGGGTCATCCAGTGTCGATTTCGACCATCACGGACGAGCGGCACCAGGATCCCCGCCGTCAGAAAGTTGCGATCGACCAGCACGAGCGAATCGTCGGGCACCTCGCGCCACAGAGACGACGTCAGTACAGGCTCGCTGTCCTCGAAGCGGCCGAATGCGGCGCTCGCCAATAGATGAGAGCGCACTGCCATCAAGGTCGCGAGGCGGAGCATGGGGTAGCCGCTTTCGCCACTTCGCCCTTCCGAGCTACCAAAGTGATCGCGGTTCTGCTTCGAATCCGCTACCCGCAGCGTCGAGCAATCGACGCCGTACATCGCGAGGCCGCGCCACGCGTGCCGACGCGCACTTGCGTGCGCCCACTTTCGCGCGGACATTTCGAACAACTGTTCCAGCGGTTCCGCGCCAAGCTTTTCACGCGCCTCGGCGACGGTACTCGGAACGACGGTGCGACTGCGGCCGGGCAGCACCAGATTCAGCCGACCGACCAGATCGTGAATCGGCCACTTCCGAAACATCGCCATCCCGATCACCAGCCACACCACCTGCTCAGCTGGCAATCGGCGCCGCCGCACCGTCGCTGTGCCAGTCGCTTCCAGCGCTTCTTGGACCCACTTCGGGTCGACGTGCTTCCGTACGTCGTCGAACTGCCCAGCCTCTGTGAACGCGGCGACCGCCGCGAGATCCTCGTCGAATGTCACGATCTTCTCCCCTGAAGATCGCTACATCGTCACCCGGCGCGATCACGACGCAAGTGCCGTTTTCTCCACCGAAAATCCCGATCGATTCCGATCGCTTAGCCGCCTATCCGATCGGCATTGGCCCTAACGGCCCCTTTTTCGTAGCCCCGCCAGCAACAGGTCATCGCCTCCCCTTCCCTCGCGGGTCAGGATCCTTGTGCCACTCCGGGTACATCAACCGCCGCCCGATCTCGACGTGGCACGCGTCGCACGTGATGTCTCGACGCCGCCGACTCCACCCGCCGACGCCCGGAGCGGCTCCGCACAACGCGCGCGCAGAGTCCGACGGCCGCGCGTGAACGCGAGCGTGCGACGCTGGGGGAGGTGGTTCGCGCATCGGCACATCCGGGCATACTGAACGCTTGCGCAGTCAGAATCAAGGGTGCAGACTATCCCCGCTATCGACACGCGCCGTCCCGGGCAGCCGGGAGTAGTGCGCGCTCACGTGTGCGAGCCGTAGCGAGCTTCAGCAGAATCGGCTCGACTTCCTCAGGCGTCGCGGCCTGGCTAAAATACTTCAGCGCGTAGCTTCGGTGTCGCCGGCCGCTTTGATCCATTGCTCGATAATCCCGCTGCGGAGGACCTCACGAGCGTCTCGAAAACGTCGACCTTCAAGAACCCCGACGACGATGTCCGAAACAGCGTCTGCGTGACTCGGTTTCCATTCCTGCGCAAGAAGCCACGCTCGAACAGACGCTGGATCAATCGACCTACCCGCCCCTCTGAGCAAGCGAAAAATCTCGATCGCCAAGGCGCGATCGGACGGGTGACTCACACCGGTGGAGACATTCACCATGCTGCTCAGCACCTTCAGCCCTTCTTGGACAACAGGGTCCACGTCCGGACCGGCCGCGTTCTGCCCGGAAAGGATGTCGGTGGCCTGGTGGGCAGCCATCCAGGCTTCGAGGCCAGCATCGTGAGGCCCCCAGGGCAGTGCAATCACATCGGTAGCCCCGGATATTTCAGAAACTCGATCCAGCAGGCTCTTCTCGGCCCAAGCCGCGATTACCGGGCCCGAGAATCTTGCCGGAGCAGACCTCAACGTAATCAGATCGATTTGCACGCCGCTCAGGTTGACGGTCCCGTGCTTCTTTAGGGCCTTCACGGCTGCATCGCCGAGCAGGCCTGCGATTATCCCATCCAAGTTGCTCTTCTGATGGACCGCGATGCCAATGCCTGTTCCTCGTTGGTGCGCCCGCCCTGCGGCAAACTCCAACGCCCTTCTCAAGCCCTCTTCATGCGGAAGGCCGCGCACGGAGAACGCCTCTGGGTTCGCCATCGACGGCGAGTATAGTCGGGTTTTGGCACTGCGGCCTCAGCGTCCCCTTGCGCCGCACCCGGGGTTGCGAATCGTGACCTCGCGCCGGTACACGCCGAACCGCAAGCCGTTAATCGAGGCTGCGACGCAGGCCCTGCGGCACCCCCCTGCGCACCGGTGCGTCGCACGCCGACCGCACCCCGGCGCCGCACCCGCCGCGCACGCCCGCCGCACCCCTCGACCGCCGACTTGCGCACCCTGCGGAACGAGCGATGCTTGATCCTCCATGCACCCCTCTCGCGACCGGCTCCTCACCGTCCTGGACCAGCACGGCGACGCCACGCTCGGCGAGCTGGCCGGCGTCCTCGGCTGGTCGGCGGCGAGAACGGGGATGTCGCTCCTGCGCGCGCGAAAGGCGAGCCTCGTGTGCCGCTCGAGTCACCTCTACCGTCTCTCCGACCGGGGCCGGGCCCGACTCGACTGGTGGCGCCGCGGAAGTGGCCGGTGACGACCCCGAACGACGAGCTGGTCTTCGGCTGGCGGTTGATCGCCGAGGCTGTCGGCTGCTCGGAGCGATACATCCGCGACCTCGTGACCGGCCGGCAGCTCGTGGCCACACGACGTACGGACGGCGCGGTCGGCGTTCGACGGACGGACCTCGTCGCGATCGCCGAGGAGCTGCGAAAGGGCCGAGGCGATCAGCGCCCGGACGACCTCGGGGAGCGGATCGACGAGAAGGCCCATGGCGCCGGCCCGGCGCTCCGCCTCGTCGGTGCCGAGCCCACTCCCTCACCAGGTGAGAGCGCCCCAGCACAGCAGGCGACGGCCTACGGCGACGTCGCGGCTTTCGTGTTCGCTGATCTCGCCGCCGGCCGGTCGCTCACACAGATCGTCGTCGACCGCAAGCTGTCACCCGACATCGTACGACGGCTACACGCTGAGTGGTTAGCACTGTCGGACGCGGACGCTCTCGGGAAAGCCGCAGCGGAGAAGCGCCTCGGGGATCTCGAAGCCGCAGTGGCGGGCATGCGGACCAGGCTGGACGAGATGGCCACGAGATCGGCGGGATCTGATCCCACGACGTGGGCCGCGCCAAAGTGGATCCTCGATGGGATCGCCGGCCGCGTCGGAGTGATCGAGCAGGTGTTGCTCGCTTGCGGGATGCTCGTACGAAGACCCGTGTCGACGACGGAGCCGTAGCGCCGATCACAATCCTCGGAACAGCTCGGAGAGACTGACGTCGAAGGAGTCGGCGATCTTCATCAACGTGGAAAACCGCGGGTCCAGGTCGCCCCTCTCGATCTTTTGGTAGTGGCTCAGCGTCCAATCGTGGTGGCGAACCAGATCCATCTGGGACATCTCTTTCGCCTTGCGAACCTCGCGAATGCGCCGGCCGAGCCGCTCCTGCGGTGAGAGTCTGGCGGCCATCGGCGTGTCCCGGGAGCCACCGTAGACGTCCACCTATTTTCGCCATACGTCAGCCTTGACGTGGGATCCGAGAACGAGCGACCATTTTGCTCATGTCGCCCTCCCTGACCGCTCCGAGAGCCCGTAGAACGGTGATCCTCCTCGTCTGTCTGATTGCTCTTGGGTGCGGCAGCGTCTC
>DASZVW010001026.1:0-5644 GCA_035546895.1 Polyangia bacterium | reverse complement strand
GTCGGCGGGGGCGTCCCGGCCGGCGCGGGCTCGGCCGCCGGCGCGACGGCGGGCGGCGCCTCGTTGCCGGGCGGGGGCGACCACGCGTCTTGCGCGCGCGCCGCCAGCGGGGCCGCCAGCACCGTCGCCAGGGCAACCACCACGAACCGAGCTTCCTTGATGGCAATCATGTGTAAGCTCCTCTGTTGGGGGGCCGCCGGCCCAAAAGGCGAGTTTCGCTTCGCGCCGCGGGCCCGTCAATGGATCGCGCCGGCGGACTGGCCAGCGCCCGGCGGCCGTGAAAGAGTCGACGCCGGTGATGGACACGCTCGCGCGGCTGTTCGCCGGGGTGGTGCGCTTCCTGAAACAGGGGGGGCTCTGGTGGAGCGTGGGGATCTCGCTCGGCCTGGCGGTGGTCAGCCTGGCGCTGGCGGTGGCCGTCGTCGTCGCCTGGCCCGCCGATCGCTTCAAGGGCGAGGGACCGACCGAGGTCGGACGCCACCGCCACCTGCTGGTGCACGCGCTGGTCCTGGCCGGCCGGAACCTGGCCGGCGCCGCGCTGGTGGTGGTGGGGGCGATCATGGCGCTCCCCGGCGTGCCGGGGCAGGGGCTGCTCACGATGCTGATCGGCCTCACGCTGCTCAACTTCCCCGGCAAGCGGCGGCTCGAGCGGCGGCTGCTCCGCGCGCCGGCCGTCCTCCGCGCCATCAACCGGCTGCGCGCGCGGTTCGCGCGCCCGCCGCTGGAGATCGACTGATGGGCGTCGCCGGGATCGTGGCGCTGCTGGGGATCGCCTTCGCGCTGTCGACCGATCGCCGGCGGGCGGTCAACGGGCGGATCCTCGGCTGGGGGCTGGGGCTGCAGTTCGCGATGGCGTTGTTCGCGCTGCGCACGCGGGCCGGGATCCGGCTGTTCTCGCTGGCCAACGACCTGGCCGACGCCTTCGTGGGGTTCGCCGACGCCGGCATCCGGTTCGTGTTCGGCGACTGGCCGGCCACGGCGGTGGTCCACACGCCGCTCGGCGGCGGCGCGGCCGGCCTGCGCCCGGTGACGGTGGGTTTCGTCCTGGCCATCAAGGTCCTGCCGATCATCGTGTTCGTGGCCAGCCTGATGGCGGTCGGCTACCACCTGGGGATCATGCAGCGGATCGTGGCGCTCTTGGCGCGCGGGCTCTCGCGCACCATGCACGTCTCGGGCGCCGAGGCGCTGTCGACGGTGGGCGACATCTTCCTGGGGATGACCGAGGCGCCGCTGCTGGTCCGCCCCTACGTCGCGCGGATGACGGAGAGCGAGCTCTTCGCCGTCATGTGCGCCGGGATGGCGACCATCTCGGGGAGCGTGCTGCTGGCGTACGTGGCGATGGGCGTCGACGCCGGCTCTCTCATCACCGCGTCGTTCATGAGCGCGCCGGCCGCGGTGATGTTCGCCAAGATCATGATCCCCGAGACCGGCACCCCGGAGACCTCGGACGCCGCGCGCGTCTCCGTCCCGCGCCTCGACGTCAACATCGTCGACGCGGCGGCGCGCGGCGCGGGCGAGGGGCTGCAGCTGGCCCTCAACGTGGGCGGCATGCTGATCGCGTTCGTGGCCATCGTCAGCATGTGCGACAAGGGGGTGGGGTGGCTGGGCGGCCTCGTCGGCCACCCCGGCTGGTCGCTGGGCCGGCTGCTCGGCGCGCCGCTGACGCCGCTCGCCTGGCTGATGGGCGTCCCCTGGCACGAGGCGCCGTTCGTCGGCGAGCTCCTCGGCACCAAGACCGTCCTCAACGAGTTCATCGCCTACCAGACGATGACCAGCCACCTCTCGCTGCTGTCGATGAGGAGCGTCCGGATCGCCAGCTTCGCCCTCTGCGGCTTCGCCAACTTCGGCTCGCTGGCCATCGTCCTCGGCGGCCTCGGCGGCATGGTCCCCGAGCGCCGCCCCGACCTGGCGCGCCTGGGGATCCGATCGATCATCGCCGGGTCGCTGGCGACGTTCCTGACCGGCACGATCGCGGGGCTGGTCGCGCCGTAGGGCGTCAGGCGGGTACGTCGACGAACGTGAAAAACGTGTGAGGGACAGGCGCCTCGATCCCTTCCGCCTGGAGTCCCTCGAGATGAAACGAAATCGCGTCCGTCATCTCGCGCTCCACGTCCTCACGTGTGGCGCCCGTCGCGGCGCAACCGGGTACGTCCGGTGAGTAGGCCGAAAATCCGGGAAGGCCAGCATGCGCGGTAACGAACACGAGGCAACCGTGGTCAGACGCCATGGGTCGCCTGAGGTCATCGCGCTCGGCGCGCGGGTTACCCGCGTTCGAAGGAGGCCTTGACGAGAAACGCTCCGACTCTTTGGACGCCGTCTGGGCCCTTCACTATCAGGAACCGGAGCGTGAACGTCACCCCGTCCCCGTTGAGGAAGCCGGTCGTCCATTCGCCACCCGGAAGACCCTTCTCCAGCTTCGCGAATTTCTTCATGGGCGGACCTCGATAGGGTTCGATCGTGACATCGTCTCCGGCTCGCAGCTCACCGAGCAACAGATCGTTCGAGTGTTGGAGGCACTCGGTCCAGTGCGCGACGTCTTCGCCGGTCTTCGCGGAGCGCTCGCACTTGGGCTTGAGCCCCGTGGATCTGTGGGTGAATGGCAGCGCGGTCGCTTCGAGCACCGCTGCTGCGTCATCTCGTTTCAGCGCATCGACCCAGGTCATCGCGGCGGCGAAAGCCGGATCTGCTCTCGGGGGCGTAGCGCCTTGCCCGACGGCGGCGGTCAACACGACGGCGGCCCCGCCGATCAGTGACAGCGACATCGCGCCGCGCTGATTCCGCCCTGACAGGCTCAGCAACTGGAGCCGACCGGACAGATGGTGCACTGATAGCTGAACGTGGTGCCGGCCGGCGGGGTGGTGGCGAGGTTGAACATGAAGGTCAGTCCGCCTGCGCAGCTGCTCGACGCCCAGCAGGGAGACTGGTCGCCGTTGTCGAGGCAGGCGCCAAAGGTCACCGGGCTGCCACCGCCGCCCGGGTGCTCGATCACCGTGCACTGGGGGTCGTTCGTGGCGGGATTGTCGCTGAGGCCCTTGATGTTTCCTGTGACACAGGGGGAGCCGCTCTCGTCGAACGTCCCGCTCACCGAGCTCATCGACGAGCTCCCGCCGCCGCAGGCGAAGAGGCCCACCATCAGCATGCCCAGAGCCGCGCCGTGTGCGCTTGTCATGTCCGCATTCTACGCCCGCTTCTCTGCGCCTCGCAAAAAGGAAGGGATGCTCTGACGTGACGAGGATGGGCGAGACGCGGCGTCAGCCCCTCGTCCCGGCCGACGGCGCCGCCCGCCCCGCCGCGCACGCCTCGCACGGGCAGTTGGCGCGCAGGTCGCGGAAGTTGTAGATGCCGGTGGTGTGGCCGTCGCTCCACTCGATGGAGACGGCGTACTGGCCGATGAGCTCCATCCGCTTGGCTTGCACCTGGGCGGGGACGGTCGCGGGCTCCAGCAGGGCGCGGCCCGAGGTCTCCTCGATGCACATGGCGCAGCGGCAGGCGAGGCGGAGGTCGCGGGCCTTGTAGCGGGTCTCGTGGCCGTCGGGCCACTTGAAGGTGATCGTCGAGCGCAGGAGCCCCACGATCTCGTCGGGCATCGGCATCCTAGCGGCCCTCCGCGCGTGCCTGCTCGCGCGCGTGCGCGCGGCGCAGGAGCAGCTTGAGCAGCGGCGTGGTGTGCAGCGCCTGCAGGAAGCCGCCGGTCTCGATCAGCGCCTCGACTTCGCCGAGCGGGGTCAGGTGGACGGTGATCTCCTCGCTGGCCTCGGGCGCGGCCGGGCCGGGGGTCACCCCCTCGGCCAGGAAGGTGTAGGTCAGGTTGTTCTGCAGCGCCGGGTTGGCCGACAGCGTGGCCAGCAGCGACCAGCGGCCGCCGACATAACCGGTCTCCTCGCGCAGCTCGCGGCGCGCGGCCTCCTCCATCGACCGGTCCTCGGGGTCGGTGGCGCCGGCGGGGATCTCCCAGTGGACGGCGCCAATGCCGTGTCGGTACTGGCGGATCAGCACCACCTCGTCCTTCTCGGTCAGCGCCACCACGTTGACCCAGGGCGGGTACTCGTTCACCCAGTACTCGGGGATCACGGTCCCGTTGGGGAGCTCGACGCGGTCGACGCGCACGGTGTACCAGGGCTTCTTGGCCAGGTACTCGCGGGTGAGGACCTTCCAGGGCCCGGGGTCGTCGGCGAGGTGGTCAGGCATGGCGCCCCTCGATGATGCCACGCGCGCGGGCGAACACCGCCCGCATCATCGGCGGGGTCAGCTTGCCGGTGTTGGTGTTCTGGCGGCTCGGGTGGTAGCAGCCGAGCAGCACCGGCAGCCCGTCGCCGAGGCGCGCCTCGCTGCCGTGGCCGAACGCGGGGCGCGGGCGGGGGCGGACGCCGTGGGTCTCGGCCAGGTACGCCAGGTAGGCGTCGTGGCCGATCTTACCGAGCGCCACCACCACCCGCACGCGGGGGAGGGCGGCGATCTCGGCCGTCAGGTGGCGCCGGCAGCGGACGATCTCCTCGGGCGTCGGCTTGTTGTCGGGGGGCGCGCAGCGGACCGCCGAGAGGACGTAGGCGTCGCGCAGCGCGAGGCCGTCGTCGGCGCGCCGCGAGGTGGGGATGTTGGCGAACCCGGTGGCGTGCAGGGCGGCGAACAGGAAGTCGCCCGAGCCGTCGCCGGTGAAGACCCGCCCGGTCCGGTTGGCCCCGTGCGCGGCCGGCGCCAGCCCGACCAGCAGCAGCCGCGCCGCCGGATCGCCGAACCCGGGGACCGGGCGCCCCCAGTAGGTCTCGTCCCGGTGGGCCGGCTTCTTCTCTCGCGCGACGGCCTCGCAGTAGCGCCGCAGCCGCAAGCAGTCCTCGCAGGCGACGATCGCCGCCCGGACCGCGGCCAGCGATGGGGCGCGGACTGCCGGCGCGCGGGCCGGCGCCGGCGGGCGCGCCTCAGCCCTTGGCTTTATCGCCGGCCTCCACCGGGTAGCCGGCCTCGCGCCAGGCGCGCATGCCGCCGTCCATGGAGATGACGTTGGTGTAGCCCATCTTCTGCAGGTTGTCCGCCGACAGCGCCGAGCGGAAGCCGCCCCCGCAGTAGAGGACGATGGGGGCGCCCTTGTCGGGGATCAGCGCCTCCACGTCGCGCTCGAGCACGCCGCGCCCGATGTGCCGGGCCCCGCGCGCCCGGTCGACCGCCCACTCGCCGTCCTCGCGCACGTCGACGAAGTGGAACGCCTCGCCGCGGTCGAGCCGCGCCTTGACGTCCGCGATGCCGCACTCCTTGACTCGGCTCTTCGCGTCGTTGACCAGCGCCAGGAACTCCGGGCTATGCTTCATCATCAGAACATATCACCGCGGATTGACACCGTCGGTCCTGCTCTCTAGAAAGGTCGTCCGTGTCCGAGAAACGGGACTATTACGAAGTGCTGGGGGTGTCGCGCGACGCCGACGCAGCCGAGCTGAAGCGCACCTATCGCAAGCTGGCGATGGAGCTGCACCCCGACCGCAACCCGGGAAACAAGGAGGCGGAGAACCAGTTCAAGGAGGCCTCCGAGGCCTACCAGGTCCTCTCCGACCCGCAGAAGCGCGCGCAGTACGACCGCTTCGGCCACGCCGGCCCGGGGATGGGCGGCTTCGGCGGCGGCGGGTTCCGCGACGTGGGCGACATCTTCTCGGCG
>DASZVW010001025.1:0-3979 GCA_035546895.1 Polyangia bacterium | reverse complement strand
GGGCGCTCGCGGGGCACCGCGCGCCGGCCGCCGTGGTCGCCGCCGCCGGGATCGGCGAGCTCGATCGCGGCGCCGACGCCGTCTCCGAGACCATGGCCGGCGTGAAGGCCCACCTGCGCGTCGAGCTGGAGCGCCACCTCGGCGTCCTCGGCACGCTCGGCAACAACGCCCCCTTCATCGGCCTCTTCGGCACCGTCCTCGGCATCATCAAGGCCTTCGCCGACCTCTCGCGCAACCAGACCGGCGGCACCGGCGCGGTGATGTCCGGCATCTCCGAGGCGCTGGTGGCGACCGCGGTCGGCCTGATGGTGGCCATCCCCGCCGTGGTCGCCTTCAACGTCTTCCAGGGGCGGGTCCGGCGCGCCATGGCCGAGGTCGACGCCATGGCCCACCGGGTCCTCTCCACCATCCAGCCGCCGGGGACCTCCGGCGGCGGGTGAACCGCGATGGCCCGCGCTCAGAACTTCGGCAGCGGCGACGACGATCCGGGCCCGATGATCGTCCACATCAACGTGACGCCCCTGGTCGACATCACGCTGGTCCTGCTCATCATCTTCATGGTCACCGCCTCCTACATCGTCAGCCCGGCGATCCGGATCGACCTCCCCAGGGCCGAGAGCGGGACCCAGCAGCAGCGGACCTCCCTGGGGCTGACGCTGAACCGGGAGGGGGCGCTGTTCCTCAACGGCGCCCCCAGCACCGACGACGCCGTCCTCCGCTTCATCGCCGGGCAGCTGCCGCGAAATCCGGACCTCCAGGCGGTGATCGCCGCCGACCGCAGCGTCCCCCACGGCGACGTCGTCCACCTGATCGACATCGTCAAGCGGGCGGGCGTCCGGCGCTTCGCCATCAACGTCGATCCGGGCGCTGCGGCGCATGGACTTTGATCCGCGTTCGGCGATATGCTGCGTGGCGGGACCCTTCTCTGAATGAACCGATTGCCTAGGCCGCGCGCGCTCGCGGCGGCCGCTCTCCCGCTCGTCGCCTTGGTCCTGCTCACGCCGGCGCGGATCGCGCGCGCCGCCACCGTCGGCACGGCGCCGCAGGACACCAGCATCGATCCGGATCTGTTCCAGCCGGCGATCGGCCCCCAGAACTTCCTGACCGTCGAGGGGGCCGACGTCCCCGAGCACAAGCGCCTCAGCTTCGGGCTGACGCTCAACTACCAGAACGGCGCCTACTCGATCTTCACCCAGAGCCCGAACGGCGGGGGGTCGACCCAGGTGGTGGCCAACCAGCTCTCGAGCGAGCTCGACGCCGCCATCGGCCTCTTCCACCGCTACCAGATCGGCATCGGGCTCCCGTTCACCTTCTACCTCGACGGCGACGAGGTGAACGGGATGGGGATGCCCGCCAACCTGCACCTGGTCGAGAGCGGGATCGGCGACCTGCGCCTGGAGGGCAAGGCGCACGTCGCCACGCTGGGCGACGACGACCAATACGAGGTCGGCGTCTCGGCCGGCCTCACGCTGCCCACCGGCCACACCGGCGGCCGCGCCTACCTGGGCGACAAGACCGTGACGGGGCGGATCAAGGCCATCGGCACCCTCGACCTCGGCCCGCTGCGCGTCGGCGCCAACCTGGGGATCCTGATCCGCGAGACCTCCAACAGCTTCGCCACCGACCTCGGCCCGCAGCTCCTCTACGGGGCGGCCGCCGACTACGCGGTCGACGCCAAGAGCGACGTCATCCTGGAGCTCGCCGGGCGGAGCGGCCTCAACCAGTTCATCCAGTTCTACAACGACGTCAACCCGGTCGAGATCGACCTCGCCGGGCGGCGCGCGGTGGGCGGCATGTGGTCGATCACCGGCGGCGTCGGGCGCGGCCTCGGCAACGGCGTCGGGGCGCCCGACCTGCGCCTGTTCGCCATGGTCGGCTTCAACCCCGACTTCCGCGATCGCGACGGCGACGGTGTCTACGACATCAACGACAAGTGCCCCGACCAGCCGGAGGACCGCGACGGCTTCCAGGACGCCGACGGCTGCCCCGACCCCGACAACGACAACGACGGAATCCCCGACACCAGGGACAAGTGCCCCAACGAGGCGGAGGACGTCGACGAGTTCGAGGATGCCGACGGCTGCCCCGATCCCGACAACGACAAGGACGGCATCCCCGACATCAACGACGCCTGTCCGAACGCGCCCGAGGACCACAAGGGGAAGAAGCCCAACGACGGCTGCCCGTCGAGTACCGAGGACAGCGACGGCGACGGCATCCCCGACAACGTCGACAAATGCCCCGACGAGCCCGAGGACAAGGACGGGTTCGAGGACGCCGACGGCTGCCCCGACCCCGACAACGACGCCGACGGCATCCCCGACAACTTCGACAACTGCCCGAACCAGGCCGAGGACGCCGACGGGTTCCAGGACGAGGACGGCTGCCCCGATCCCGACAACGACAAGGACGGCATCCCCGACGCCACCGACAAGTGCCCGCTGCAGCCGGAGACGCTGAACGGCATCAAGGACGACGACGGCTGCCCAGATCCGGGCCCCGAGTGGGTCCGCCTCGGCGACGGGAAGATCGAGGTCGACGAGAAGATCGGCTTCGTCAGCCACGGCGGCAAGCTGACCCTGCGCGACGCCTCCGCCAAGGTCGCCAACGACGTGGCGCTGGTGATGAAGGGGCACCCCGAGATCGCCAAGCTGCGCCTCGAGGTCTCCGCGCAGGGGGTGACCGTCGCCGAGACGCAGAAGCGGGCCGAGGCGCTGCGCGACTTCCTGGTCGCCCAGGGGGTCGAGGCCGCGCGGATCGAGGCGATCGGCCGGGGGCCCGGCGCCACGCGCATCGACTTCCTGATCCAGATGGCGCCCCCCAAGCCCGCCGCCGCAGCGCCCGCGCCCGCCGGGGGCGCCGCCCCCGAGGCACCGCCGGCCCCGCCGGCCCCCGCGGCGCCAGGCACCCCCTGATGCGGATCTTCGGGTGGGGTGCCTCCGACGTCGGCCGCAAACGCTCCCACAACGAAGACAGCTTCCTCTGCAACAACGACCTGCGGCTCTACGCGGTCGCCGACGGGATGGGCGGACACCTGGGCGGCGAGCGCGCCAGCCGGATGGCGGTCGACATCCTCGAGCGCGAGATCCAGGAGGTCCACCGGTCGGGCCTGCTGGCCGTCCAGCCCGAGCGGGGGACCACCGGCGCGGCCCACCCGGTGAACGCGCTCCTGCGCCGCGCGGTGGTGGAGGCCGACCGCCACATCTACGAGACGGCGCTGGCCGACCCCGATCTCTCGGGGATGGGGACCACCCTGACCGCCCTGCTCTTCTCCGACGGCTACGTCCACCTCTCCCACGTCGGTGACTCGCGCGCCTACCTCTACCGCGACGGGCGCGCGCGGCAGCTCACCGAGGACCACTCCTGGATCCAGGAGCAGGTGCGCGCCGGCCTCATCTCGCCCGAGGAGGCCAAGGAGTCGCGCTTCCGCAACATCATCACCCGCTCGGTCGGCTTCGAGCCGAGCGTGGAGCCGGACCTGGCGGGGATCGCCGTCCAGGCGGGCGACTGCTACGTCATCTGCTCCGACGGCCTCTCGAACTACCTGACCCTCGACGAGCTCGGCCAGGTCCTGACCGGCCACTTCTACCGCGACGTGGCCAACGTCTTCGTCGACCTCGCCAACCAGCGCGGCGGCGACGACAACGTCACCTGCCTGGTCGTCTACGCCGGCAACGAGCTGGTCGCCTAGAGGGTCCCGCGGCCCCTAGTTCCGGGGCAGCTTCTCGACGCGCTCGCGGATGATCGCCTCGGCCAGCTCGGGGACCACCTCCCAGACGATCTGCTCGATGATCTCCCGCGACAGCTTGGCGATCGCCTCGTACTCCGGGCCCTTGGCGCTCAAGGCGGCGATCTTCTGATCGACCGCCGCGCTCACCGCGACCGGTGGCAGGGGCGTGGCGCCGCGCGCGCGCACCGGCGGCGCCGGCGTGACCTCGCGGGTGCGGGCGGTCGAGGCCAGCGCGGACGCGGCCGGCGG
>DASZVW010001024.1:0-3549 GCA_035546895.1 Polyangia bacterium | reverse complement strand
CGGCACGCTCACCGCCTCGCCGCCGCCGGGACGCGCCGTCTTCGGCTGACGCGGCGGCGGAACGGCGGTCAGCTCCACGCTGACCAGGCGAGCACTCGCCGCGGCGGTGGCAAACGGCGGCTCCGTGCCGCAAGACCGGAGCGAGACCAGCCCGGCCAGCGCGACATGGACGACCAGCGACGCCAGAAAGGCGCACGAATCACGAAGCCGCCTCGGTCGCCTGCGCTGCATCGCCGCCGAATGATCAGTCCTTGGAACGTCGTCTTTATACACGCCACCGACACCGCGACACCTCTGTCCGGGTTGGCGTCCAGCTTTCACCACGACGACCCGCGAACCCCGCGTCCGCCTGCGGCCGACGTCCCGGGCACGTGGCTTGCTGCATCGGTGCCTGCGATGACCACGTTCGACGGCGGCGATGGCGCGGGCGGGAGCGAGCACCTGGCGTTCCACTCCAACCTCGAGCTGGAGCCGCTCTGCGCGGCGATCCAGAAGGCGCTCGATCTGCCGGCGTTCCAGCTCGACGCCGAGAACGAGACGGCCTGGGGGTTCGCCCGGCGCGAGGGGGTCGAGTACAACGTGTCGATGCCGTACGAGGACGGGACGTTGCAGGCCTGGGACGAGAGTGTCCCCCCCTGGTGCAACGTCGGCCTGACGTTGTTGCTCGACGAGGACCACCCGCGCGCCGGCGACGCCTCCTGGGTGATCGGGACGCTGGTCTGCACGGTCGGCGAGGCGCTGGCCGTGGCGCTCGGGCGTCCGGTGGTCTACCACCGGACGTCGTTGCGGGGCGCCCAGCGCGGGTTCTGGCCCCACCTCTTCCAGCCGCCCGGCGGCGCCTGAGCCCGCCGGCGCCGCCGCGCTTTCCCGCGCGACAACCGTGTTTATTGTAGGGCTCCCATGAGCGACGAAACCAAGACCCGGACCGCCGCCAAGCCGGTCACGCTGGCCGAGACGCGCACGGTCGAGAGCGTCCACCGCAGCACCACCTTCCACTGGGTCGGCAACGGCTTCTACGTCTCGACCTACTTCCCCAGCGAGGCGCTGCCGGCCGAGCGGACCAGCCCGTTCGTGCTGATGGACTACGGGCCCTCGAAGGAGTTCACGCCGCTCGGGCGCGGCAAGCGCGGCGTCGGCTGGCACCCGCACCGCGGGTTCGAGACGGTCACGCTGGCCTGGGAGGGCGCGGTCGCCCACCGCGACAACGCCGGTCACGCGGGGGTGATCGGCCCGGGTGACGTGCAGTGGATGACCGCCGGCGACGGGATCTTCCACGAGGAGTACCACGAGGAGGCGTTCAGCCGGCAGGGCGGCAACATGCACATGATGCAGCTCTGGGTGAACCTCCCGCGCAAGGACAAGGCCGCGGCGCCCAACTACCAGCCGATCACGGCGGCGCAGATCCCGCGGGTGGCGCTGGCCGGCGGCGCGGGCGCGGTGCGGGTCATCGCCGGCAGCTACGGCGAGGCGCGCGGGCCGGCGCACACCTTCACGCCGATGACCATGCTGGACGTGACCCTCACCGCCGGCGGGCGGCTGCCGGTCGAGCTGCCGCGCGGACACAACGCGATGGCGGTGGTGGCCAAGGGGCGCGTGCACGCGGGCGGCGACTCGGCGGGCGCGGGCGAGCTGATGCTGTTCGCGCACGACGGCGAGCGGCTGGAGCTGGCGGCGGACGAGGAGAGCCACGTCATCATCCTGGCCGGCGAGCCGATCGACGAGCCGGTGGTCCAGTACGGCCCGTTCGTGATGAACAGCCTCGACGAGATCCGCCAGGCCGTCGTCGACGTGAACGCCGGGCGCTTCGGTCCCCTTCCGGACTGATTGCGCCTATACTCCGGCCGCCCGGGGCGGGCGATCGGAGGTCATCGTGAGGACGAGGCGTACGGGACGTGCGGGTATCGAAGGTGCGGCGCGGGCCGCGGCGGCGTTGGTCGTGCTGCTGGCGCCCGCGGGGGCGGCGGCGCAGGCGATGGTCCCCTGGCTCACCCGCTCGGCGGACAACGCGCGCAGCGGGTGGAACCCGCACGAGACGCTGCTCAACCAGGCGTCGGTCACCGCCAAGGGGATCGCGCGGACCACCATCATCCCGGTCCTCGGCGACGCGCGCGGGATGGAGGCGCAGCCGCTGATCCTCCCCAACGTCAAGCTGCCGGACGGCTCGCGCCACGACGTGATGGTGCTGCCGTCGATGGCCAACGTGGTCCGCGGCGTCGACGCCCACACGGGCGCCGAGCTCTGGAAGAAGGACCCCACGCTGGGGACGCCGATCGCCGGCAACACCCCGACCGGACCCAAGAAGGCCAGGCCCGACGGCTGCGCCGGCGACTACCCGACCATCGACTGCCACGCCATCAACGACAAGTGGGGCGTGCTCAGCACGGGGGTGATCGATCCCGAGACGGCGCGCCTCTACCTCGTCGCCTGGGTGTCGCCCGACGGGACGCCGCAGAAGGCGAGCCACTACGTCTTCGTCCTCAACGTCGCCGACGGGACGCCGGTGGTCCCGCCGGTCCTGGTCCAGGGGTCGAGCCAGGGGCAGACCTACGCGGGGACCATGCGCAAGCAGCGCAGCTCGCTGGTGCTGACCGACGTCGGCGGGCGGAAGACGGTCTTCTGGGCCTCGGGGACGGTGCAGGAGACGGGGAACCGGGCGGCCGGGTGGATCTTCGCCTTCGACTGCGCGAGCAACACCGTCGCCGCCGCGCTGGCCATGACCGCCGGCGAAGGGGCCGGCATCTGGATGGGGGGCCAGGGGCTGGTGGCCGACGCGCAGGGGTTCCTCTACGCGACGACGGGGAACGGCGACTTCGACGGCCAGACGCAGTTCGGGGAGTCGTTCGTGAAGGTGCAGTACACGCCGGCGGCGGGGGCGGCGGCGGCCAGCCTGAAGGTCGTCGACCACTGGACCCCCTGGACCGACGCCGCGCGCGCGGGGATGACGCAGGCCCAGATGGCGAAAGCGATGCCGATGCCCAACAAGCTGGCCGGCGAGAGCGCCCCCACGGAGGCGATGAAGCCGGTCAACGGCGGCATGATGAAGATGTCGCTCGACCACGCCAAGTACAAGCAGACCGTCAACGCCCGCGGCGTGCCGGTGCTGCTGGTCTACCCGCAGATGGCCACCGGCAACTGGTCCGACGAGGACTGGGGCTCGGCCGGGCCGGCCTGCCTCTTCCCGCTCGGCGTCTGCGTGGCCGCCGGCAAGGACGGCATCGGCTACCCGATCAAGACCGCCAACATGGGCGGCACCACGCCGGCCGACCTGAAGAACCCCAAGGCCAACTGCAAGAAGCTGGCGGCGCCGCCGGCCTGGATCACCATGAGCCCGGGGAACGTCGACCCCTGCCCGGCCGATCCGCGCACGCTGAACTTCTTCCCCTGGGGCGACAGCGCGCACCTGCACATGACGCCGGTGCAGTTCTACGACCCGGTGCTCAAGTCGTGGACCCTCTTCGTGTGGGGCGAGAACGCGCAGCTCCACAAGTGGGCGGTGGGGCCGACCGGCAAGCTCACCTACGTGGCCCAGAGCAACGAGTACGCGAGCGC
>DASZVW010001023.1:0-6283 GCA_035546895.1 Polyangia bacterium | reverse complement strand
CTGGGCGGTGGCGGTGCACGCCACCTTCGTGGTCCTGGAGTCGGTCGCCGCCTGCTTCGTCGCCCGCAGCTTCTTCGACAACGTGATCGGCCTCGAGAAGATCGTGCAGCGGCGGACGAACCAGCTCTCGGCCCGCAACCGCGACATGCGGATGGTGTTCGACAACGTGGCCCAGGGGTTCGCGACGGTGAACCTCGACGGCACGCTGCTCGTCGAGCGGTCGGCGACGGCGGTCGAATGGCTGGGGCCGCACCAGGAGGGGAAGACGCTGTGGGAGCACGTCGCCGCCGTCGACGCCCAGACGGCGACCTGGATGCAGCTCGGCTGGGAGGCGCTGATCGAGGACGTGCTGCCGATGGAGATGGCCATCGATCAGCTCCCCAAGCGGTGCACCTCGGGCGCCAGGACCTTCGCGCTCGAGTACCGGCCGGTCGTCACCCACGGCAAGCTGTCGCAGGTGCTGCTGGTGATGTCCGACATCACCGCCGAGCTGGAGCGCGAGAAGATCGAGACCGAGCAGCGCGACTTCCTGGCCGTGTTCCAGCGCCTGCTCAAGGACAAGAAGGGGTTCCTGGAGTTCTTCGCCGAGGCCGACGACATGGTCTCGGCCATCACCCGCCGCGCGGAGCCGTTCGCCGACCTCCGCCGCTACCTGCACACGCTCAAGGGGAACTGTGGGCTGTTCGGCCTCTCGGCGCTGGCCGCCTTCTGCCACCAACTGGAGACGAACGCGGTCGAGGCGCAGGGCGTGCTGGCCGCCGCCGATCGCGAGCGGCTCGGGCAGCTCTGGGGGGCGTTCGCCGCCAACCTGCGCGCGCTGCTGGGCGCCAACCAGAGCGACCGCGTCGAGATCGACCACCGCGAGTACGCCGAGGTGCTGGCGGCGCTCGAGGGGGACGGCCGGCGCGAGGAGATCGCCACCCGCCTCAAGAGCTGGCAGTTCGAGACGGCGGAGCTCCGCCTCGGCCGGCTGGCCGAGCAGGCGCGCGCGATCGCCGGGCGGCTGGGCAAGGGCCCGCTCAACGTGGTGGTGGAGCCGAACGACCTGCGTCTCTACCCCGAGTCGTGGGCGGCGTTCTGGTCCGCGTTCACCCACGCCATCCGCAACGCCGTCGACCACGGGCTGGAGTCGAGCGACGAGCGCCTCGCCGCCCGCAAGCCGGCGACCGCCGAGATCCGGCTCGCCTCCAAGCTGGTCGGCCCCGACTTGATCATCGAGATCCGCGACGACGGGCGGGGCGTCGCCTGGGACCTGGTGCGCGAGCGGGCGATCGCCGCCGGGCTGCCGCACGCCACCCGCGACGACCTCGTCGAGGCGCTGTTCGCCGACGGGGTGACGACCCGGCGCGAGGTCTCCGAGTTCTCGGGCCGCGGCATCGGGATGGGGGCCCTGCGGGCGGTCTGCCGGAAGATGGGCGGCACCGTCGAGATCCAGTCCGAGGCGGGCCGGGGCGTCTGCCTGCGTTTCAAGTGGACCAACGTCCACGCCCGGATGGAGGCGCTCGTGCTGGCGCCTCTCTCCCCGCTTCACGTCGCCCAGCACACCCTCGCCGCAGGTGAGCAACTGCAATGACCATCGCCACGACCAAGACCATGCTCGTCGCCGAACAGGCCCGCGACGTGCGCACCTACCTCATGGAGGCCTGCCTGGAGACCTTCGTCGCCCTCGGCTTCCCGGCCGTCCCGGCGCCGGTGGAGGAGGCCGCCGCGGCCACGCACGACGTGGCGGGGTTCATCGGGCTCTCCGGGGGCGTCCGGGGCTCGCTGATGATCTCCTCGGCGACGGAGCTGTTCCGCGGCTCCTACCCGTCGACGATCGGGGGCGCCCCCGAGCCGCCCGATCTGCTGGACTGGGCCGGCGAGATGGCCAACCAGCTGCTCGGGCGCGTCAAGCGGCGCTTCTGCGAGCGCGGCGCCGACTTCCAGATCAGCACGCCGACCGCGGTCCGAGGCCGGTTCCTGGTCGGCCGCTCGCCGGCGCGCGAGGGGGTCTGCGACCTGGCGTTCGTGGTCGGCGGCAACGTGGTGGCCGTCAGCTTCGAGGTCTGTCCCGATCCGAGCGGGAAGGTGTTTGCCGACGCTGCGCAGCCGATCGGGTGCGCGCCCGAAGGGGAAATGGTGCTATTTTGAACGCCATGGGCGCGAAGGTTCTGGTGGTCGACGACTCCCGCGCGATCCGCCAGCAGGTCGGATCGGCGCTGGCGCAAGCGGGGTACGACATCCTCGAGGCCGAGGACGGCTTGCAGGGGCTGAACACCATCGGCGCGCAGCGGGACATCTCGATCGTGATCTGCGACGTCAACATGCCGAACATGAACGGGCTCGAGATGCTGGCCAAGGTGAAGGCCGATCCGAGCAACGCCACCCTCCCCGTCCTGATGTTGACCACCGAAGGGAAGGCCGACCTGATCCAGCAGGCGAAGCGGTCCGGCGCCAAGGGCTGGATCGTCAAGCCCTTCAAGGTCGACCAGCTCGTCGCCGCCGTCCGGAAGATCGTCGGCTAGCGCCCGCCGCGCTCCGCCCGACCAGCGCACCGCCGGCAGGCGGCCCCGCGGTGCGGAGGCCCCGCCGTGCCTTGGCGTTCGCCCGCGGCACCGCCCTGCGTCAGTACGGCGGAGCATAACGGCGCAGTGATCAGCGGGTTTATTATTATATACGCTAAATATCGTATGATAACCTACGATATTATAGTCTATCAACGGAGCCGGTCTCGACGCCCGGTAAGGTGCCCATGCGACGAAAAGCCAAGCCCCAGACGGTCGAGGAGGAGCTCCCGCGCGACGACGACGCCGCCGAGGCGGCGACCGCGCCCGAGCAGGACTTTCTCCTGCAGACGTTGATGGACAACGTCCCCGACAGCATCTACTTCAAGGACCGCCAGAGCCGCTTCACCCGGATCAACCGCTACGCGGCGGCCCGCTTCGGCGTCCCCACCCCGGCGCAGGCCGTCGGCCTCACCGACTTCGACGTCTTCACCGACGAGCACGCGGCGCAGGCGCTGCGCGACGAGCAGGAGATCATCCGCACCGGCCGGCCGCTGGTGAACATCGAGGAGAAGGAGACCCAGGCGGGCGGCGAGGTCCGCTGGGTCTCCACCACCAAGCTGCCGCTGCGCGACCCTCGAGGGCGCATCGTGGGGACCTTCGGGATCTCGCGGGACATCACCGAGCGCAAGAAGGCCGAGGCGCAGCTCGAACGGCAGGCCTTCTACGATCCGCTCACCGACCTTCCGAACCGCGCCCTCTTCCTCGACCGCCTCAATCACCTGTTTCAGCGCGGCCGGCGCGCGCTGGGCAGCCCGCTGTTCGCGCTCCTCTACCTCGATCTCGACCGCTTCAAGTCGGTCAACGACAGCCTGGGACACGAGGCCGGCGACGAGCTCTTGATCGCGATCGCGCGCCGGCTCGAGCGCTGCCTCCGCCCGGGCGACACGCTGGCGCGCCTCGGCGGCGACGAGTTCACGGTCATCCTCGACGAGATCGCCTCCGAGGCGGACGCCACCGGCGTCGCCGAGCGGATCCATGCGGAGCTGACCGCCCCCGTCGACGTCCGCGGGTACGAGGTCTTCGCCAGCGTCAGCGTCGGGATCGCCCTCTCCAGCGCCGGGTACGAGTCGCCCGAGGAGATGCTGCGCGACGCGGACACCGCCATGTACCGGGCCAAGGCGGCGGGGCGCGCGCGCCACCAGGTCTTCGGCGGCGACATGCACCAGCGGGCCATCTCCTCGCTGCGGATCGAGAGCGATCTCCGCCGGGCGCTGGAGCGCCGCGAGATCACGCCGCACTACCAGCCGATCGTCGATCTCCAGACGGGGGCCGTCGTCGGCTTCGAGGCGCTCGCGCGCTGGCGGCACCCGACCAAGGGGATGATCCCGCCCGATCTGTTCATCCCGGTGGCCGAGGAGACCGGGCTCATCGGCGCCATCGGCGAATGGATGCTGGGCGAATCCTGCCGGCAGCTGCGGGCCTGGCAGCTCAAGCACCCGAGCCGCGCGGCGCTGGGGATCAGCGTCAACGTCTCGACCCGCCAGCTCTCGCAGGGGAGCATCGTGGCCGAGGTCGAGCGCGTCCTCGGCGCCACCGGGCTCGACCCGGCCTGCCTGGCCCTGGAGATCACCGAGAGCGCGCTCATGCACAACCTCGGCGCCGGGGCCGGGGTGATCCAGCGCCTCTCCGCGATGTCGGTCGCGCTGCACCTGGACGACTTCGGCACCGGCTACTCGTCGCTCGCCTACCTGCACAGCTTCCCGGTCCACGCCCTCAAGGTCGATCGCTCGTTCGTGAACCGGATGGAGAGCGCGCCCCAGCACACCGCGATCGTCAAGGCGATCGTCTCGCTGGCGCACAACCTGGGGATGGAGGTCGTCGCCGAGGGGATCGAGACCTCCGCCCAGGCGGAGGCGCTGCGGGCGCTCCGCTGCCAGCGCGGCCAGGGCTACCTGTTCTCGAAGCCGCTGGCCGCCGAGGACGCCGAGCGGCTGCTCGCCGGCGGGCCGGCGACCGCCCCGTCGCCCTGAACGGCCGGCGCACCTCGCGCGCCCGCCCGATCCGGGGGCCTGTTCGCTGTCCGCCCGCGATCAGGCTGCGAGCCAGCGCCGTGGGAGGCGCCCCCAGCAGGCGGCGGCAGGTGCGCGAGAAGTGGGCCAGGTCCGCGAAGCCGACGGCGTGCGCCGCGGTGGTTGCGCCGCGCTGGGAGAAGACGGCGAGGCCCATCAGCGGCCGGTGCCAGCGCTGAAACGCGCGCATCGTGCTCCGACGTCGCGGGCGAACAGGTCCCGCAGGTGGGAGGGGGAAGCCCCCGCGGTGGCGCCGAGGAGGGCCTGCCGATCGGCCGTGGAGGCGTGCGCCACGACCGCGGCCGCGGCCCCGAAAGAAGTCTGACAAAATCTGGCGCCGGGCGACAATCAGGGCCGTGACGGCGAAGCACGGCCAGCGAACGGCTCTCGGCTTGGGGATCCTGGCGGCGGCGGTGGCGCTCGGCGCCGCGAGCCGGCCGGCCCGGGCGGACTACCCGATCATGTCGCACCGCTACCTGGCGGACCCCGGCTCGCTCGTCTACGACGGTCAGGTCTACCTCTACACCTCGAACGACGACGACAACGCCGTGGCCGGCGGGTACACGATGCACTCGATCGTCTGCGTCTCCACGACCGACATGAAGAACTGGACCGACCACGGCGTGGTCTTCCAGGTCCCCGCGGACGCCGCCTGGGCTCAATACTCCTGGGCCCCCCAGCCGATCGCGCGGAACGGGACGATCTACCTCTACTTCGGAGACAACGCCTCGGGCGTCGGCGTCGCGACCAGCACCGACCCCACCGGCGTCTTCAAGGACGGCAAGGGGGGCTTTCTGGTCAACGCCAGCACGCCGGGCGCGTCGGGGACCAACAGCTGGCTGTTCGACCCGGGCGCGCTCATCGACGACGACGGCCAGGCCTACCTCTCGTTCGGCGGGAACGGCATGACCAACGCCCGCATCATCAAGCTGGGCAGCGACCTCACCAGCGTCTCGGGCTCCGCCGCGGCGCTGGCGCCGACCGCGTTCTTCGAGGCGTCGTTCCTGTTCAAGCGCAACAACATCTACTACTTCGCGTACTCCACCGATCCGAGCAACGGGCAGCGGATCGACTACCTGACCAGCAGCAGCCCGATGTCCGGATACACCTACGCCGGCACCATCGCCGCCCAGCCGCCGGTCAATAACAACAACAACCACGCCTCCGAGTTCGAGTACAACGGCCAGTGGTACCACGCCTACCACAACCGGTACGTCTCGACGCAGGCGGGGATCGCGACCGGCTACAAGCGCAACCTGGCGCTGGAGGTGCTGAACTTCAACGGCGACGGGACCATCAAGCCGGTCACTTACACGACGGACGGCGTGCCGCAGGTCGGGACGCTCAACCCGTACGTCCGCGTCGAGGCGGAGACCATGAACGCCCAGAGCGGCATCCAGACCGAGCCCTGCAGCGCGGGGGGCCTGGACGTGACCCAGATCGGCAGCGGCGACTGGACCCGAGTCCGGGGCGTCGACTTCGGCAGCGCCGGCGCCAAGACGTTCACCGCCCGCGTGGCGAGCACGGCGAGCGGCGGCTCCATCGAGCTGCACCTGGGGAGCCTCACGGGGACGCTCATCGGCACCTGCGCCGTCCCCTCGACAGGCGGGGCGCAGACCTGGGCGACGACGACCTGCACGGTCACCGGGGCGACCGGGGTCGCGGACCTCTACTTCAAGTTCGCCGGCACGCAGACCTTCAACTTCGACGCCTGGCAGTTCACCGGGG
>DASZVW010001022.1:0-10490 GCA_035546895.1 Polyangia bacterium | reverse complement strand
CCCGGCCACCCAGAGCGCGGCGCGCACGGCGCCGACGGCGAAGGTGTCGCGGGTGGTGGCGCGGTGGGTGATCTCCAGACGGTCGCCGGTCCCCAGGAAGAAGACGGTGTGGTCGCCCACCACGTCGCCGCCGCGCACGGTCTGGATGCCGATCTCGCTGGGCGCGCGCGGGCCGATGTCGCCGTGCCGCACGTAGCGGGCGGCGGAGGCGAGCTTGCGCCCGCTGGCGGTGGCCAGCGACTCGGCCAGCATCAGCGCCGTCCCCGAGGGGGCGTCGTGCTTGGCGCGGTGATGGGCCTCGACGATCTCCAGGTCGTAGGCGGGCCCGAGCGCGCGGGCGGCGTCGGCGATGAGCTGCAGCAGCACGTTGATGCCGACCGAGTAGTTGGCGGAGAAGACGACCGGGACCTTGAGCGCCGCGAAGTCGATGGCCGCCCGCGCGTGCGTGCCCAGGCCGGTGGTGCCGATCACCAGCGCGGCGCCGGCCGCGGTGGCGGCGACGGTGACCGCCTCGGTGGCGCTGGCGGTGGTGAAGTCGATCCAGACGTCGGCGGCCCCCTTGGCGGGGAGCGCGGCGTCGATGGTCACGCCGGCCGCTTCGAGCCCGGCGCGGGTGCCGGCGTCGGCGCCGATCGCCGCGGCGCCGGCGCGCTCGGCGGCCGCGGTCAATACCGCCGCCGGCCCGGCCGCCTTGACGGCGCGGGTGAGCGCGCGCCCCATCCGCCCGTCGGCGCCCAGCACCGCGATCCGCACCGGTTTGCTCTCGGACATGGCTAGAGGAGGCCGAGCTCGTGCAGCTGGGCCTTCAGCTTGTCGCGGTGCTGCGCGGCCAGCGGGTAGAGCGGCGGGCGGATCTCCTCGGCGATCCGCCCCATCATCGCCAGCGCGGTCTTGACCGGGATCGGGTTGGCCTCGACGAACAGCCCCTCGCCGAGCGGCAGCAGGCGGTAGTGGAGCTCGCGCGCCTTCTTCCAGTCGCCGGCGACGGCGGCGTCCCACATGGCGCTCATCTGCTTGGGGGCCACGTTGCTGACCACCGAGATGACCCCCCGGCCGCCGAGCGCGAACAGCGGGAACGCCGTGGCGTCGTCGCCGGAGAGCACCGCCACGCGATCGCCGACCCGCGCCAGGATCTGCGAGGCGCGCAGCGCCGACCCGGTCGCCTCCTTGACGCCGACCACCTCGGGGAGCTCGGCCAGGCGGGCGATCGTCTCGGGGAGCAGGTCGCAGGCGGTGCGGCCGGGGACGTTGTAGAGGACGCTCGGCAGCGGCACCGCCTCGATGACCGCCTTGAAGTGGCGGTAGAGGTGCTCCTGCCCGGGGCGGTTGTAGTAGGGGGTGACCAGCAAGAGGCCGTCGGCGCCGACCTTCTTGGCGGCGGCCGACATCTCGATCGTCTCCCGCGTCGAGTTCGACCCGGTCCCGGCGATCACCGGCACGCGCTTCTTGGCCGCCTCGACCGTCACCTGGATGACCCGCAGGTGCTCTTCGTTGGTGAGGGTGGGCGACTCGCCCGTGGTGCCGACGGGGACCAGCCCGTCGACGCCGCCGGCGATCTGCTCGTCGATCAGGCGGCGCAGCGCCTCCTCGTCGACGGCGTCGCCGCGCAAAGGCGTCACGAGCGCGGTGATGACTCCGGTGAACATGGCACCGGCGTTTCTAACACACGGTGATCGGGCCCGTTACGCGATTCGGTCGGGGTAGCGGACCAGCGGGACGAAGGCCCCCTCGCAGAGCCGGCCGGCGGCGGCGCGCACGCCGCAGAGGTTGGGGGCGGGGAGGCTGGTCCGCCCCTCGGCGCCGGCCAGCGGCAGCGTGCGCGGCTCGGTCTCGATCCCGTCCGGGCCGCGCCTCAGGAGCAGGACCTGCAGGGTGGGGCTCGGCACGTCGGGGGGCAGCCGCCACTCGATCTCCACGCCGGCCTCGCGCGCGGTGACCCGCAGTCCCGGCGTCTCCAGCGGCGCCGCCGCCGGATCCTGCGCCAGCTCGGAGATGCGCGTCTCGTAGCGGAGCCGGACGCCGGCGTCGCCGGCCGCCTCGGCCAGCCGCCGGAAGATCCCGATCGCCTGGTCGGTCAGCCCCTGCCGCACGCAGAGCTCGGCCATCGTCTCGGTGTCGAACACGGCTAGGACCTTATCGCGCGCACGCGGGCCACGTCTGCATGGATCTGCGCCACCAGCGCATCCACCGACGCGAAGCGCTGCTCGTCCCGGAGCCGCTCCAGGACCTCGAGCCGCAGGCGGCGGTCGTAGAGGTCGCCGTCGAAGTCGAGCAGGTAGGCCTCCACGGTCACCGGCGCCTGGCCGTCCTGGCCGGTGAAGGTCGGGTTTCGCCCGACGCTGAGGGCGGCCTTCCGCGCGGCGCCGGCGTCCGGGCCGTCGAGGATCCGCGCGCGCGCCGCGTAGATCCCGAGCGCCGGGACCAGCTCCCCCTCGGGCGCCAGGTTGGCGGTGGGGAAGCCGAGCGCCTTGCCGCGCGCCGCGCCGCGCACCACCCGCCCTTCGAGCTCCACCGGCCGGCCGAGCAGCGCGGCGGCCCCCCGCACGTCGCCGGCCGCGCAGCGCTCGCGCACGCGCGTCGAGGAGCAGGCCACCCCCTCCACGCTGACCGGCGGGATGACCGCCACGCCGATCCCCAGCTCGGCGCCCAGCGCCGAGAGCCGCGCCACGGTGCCGGCGCGCCCGCGCCCGAAGCTGAAGTCGTAGCCCACCACCACGTCGGCGGCGCCGAGCTCCTCCGCCAGCACCCGGCGGACGAAGGCCTCGGCCTCGATCGCCGCGAAGGCGGGGGTGAAGTCCTGGACGACGGCCAGGTCGATCCCCGCCTCGGCGCAGAGCTCGAGCCGCCGCTCGAGCGACATGATGAGCGGCGGCGCCTTGGCCGGCGCGAACAGCCGCGCCGGGTGGGGGGTGAAGGTCAGCACGGCCGAGGCGCCGCCGCGCCGGCCCGCCCGCGCCCGCGCCTCCTCGAGCAGCGCCCGGTGGCCGAGGTGGACGCCGTCGAAGTTGCCGATGGCCACCGCGAGCGCCGGCGCGCCCGGGGCGCGCGCGGCGGCGTAGGCGGCGGCGCCCGGGAAGACCTTCACGGCGCCTCGGCGGCGGGCGCCGTCGCCAGCATCGCGCGGACGATCTCGACCAGGGTCTCGAGCTCGAACGGCTTTTCCAGGATGCGGTCGTGGGTCACCCCAAGGGCGGCCCGCCGGTTGCGGGGGACCCCGGTCATGAGGGCCAGCGGCGTCCCCGGGAAGATCGCCGCCAGCTCGGCGGGGAGGCGATCGGGGCCGGCCGAGCCTCCCACCATCAGGTCGCTCAGCACCGCGGCCGGGCGGTTCCCCGCGCCGCTCCAGGCGCGGGCCGCGCGGACGTCCCGCACCAGCGCGGGCGCGTGCCCCGCCTCGCGCAAGACCTCCGCCACCAGCCCGCCGATGTTGGCGTCGTCTTCGATGATCAGGATGACTGCGCCGGAGATCATCTCCCACGCTCGATCGGGTGCGGTTGTGATTGACTTCTCACTGCGCGACAAGAAGAATAGCGGCCCGAGTTGAAGACGACACTCTCCTCGGCGTCAAGGTGCCCGGTGATGCTCTCCCCGGGAAGTGGCAGGAACCCTCTGGTGCTCCGTGCGTCGAGCAAGGCGAAGGAGGCCGCATGACCGCGCCCGGGCGACAGACGACAAAACAGACCAAGTTCATCTTCGTCACGGGCGGGGTGGTCTCGTCGCTGGGGAAGGGGCTGGCGTCCGCCTCGATCGGCAGCCTGCTGGAGACCCGGGGGCTGAAGCTGACCATCCAGAAGCTGGATCCCTACCTCAACGTCGACCCGGGGACCATGAACCCGATGCAGCACGGCGAGGTGTTCGTCACCGACGACGGCGCGGAGACCGATCTCGATCTCGGCCACTACGAGCGGTTCATCTCGCAGCGGATGACCCGGCTCAACAACGCCACCAGCGGTCAGATCTACCAGACCGTCATCCAGAAGGAGCGCCGCGGCGAGTACCTGGGGGGGACGGTGCAGGTCATCCCCCACGTCACCGACGAGATCAAGAGCCGGATCGTCGACTGCGCCAAGGGGCAGGACGTGCTGATCGTCGAGGTGGGCGGCACCGTGGGCGACATCGAGTCGCTGCCGTTTCTGGAGGCGATCCGCCAGCTGCGCCTCGAGGTCGGGGCCACCAACGCCATTTCGGTCCACGTGACGCTGGTGCCGTACATCGGCGCCGCGGGCGAGATGAAGACCAAGCCGACGCAGCACTCGGTGATGAAGCTGCGCGAGATCGGGATCCAGCCGGAGATCCTCCTCTGCCGGTCGGAGCGCCCGATCGAGCCGTCGATGAAGAAGAAGATCGCGATGTTCACCAACGTGGCCGCCGACGCCGTCTTCTCGGCCGAGGACGTGGGCTGCATCTACGAGGTCCCCATCCGCTTCCACGGCGAGGGGGTCGACGACAAGATCGGCGAGCTGCTCAACATCTGGTCGCGCGCCCCCGAGCTGACCGGCTGGGAGCGGGTCGTGCACCGCCTGCAGAGCCCGCAGGCCGAGGTCGACATCGGCCTGGTCGGCAAGTACGTCGACCTCGTCGAATCCTACAAGAGCCTCAACGAGGCGCTCATCCACGGCGGCATCGGGAACGAGTGCCGGGTGAACCTGCACCACATCGACTCCGAGGAGATCGAGAAGCGCGGCGCGGCGACGCTGCTGGGGGAGATGGACGGCATCCTGGTGGCGCCCGGCTTCGGCAGCCGGGGCATCGAGGGGAAGGTCGAGGCGGTCCGCTACGCGCGCGAGGAGGGGGTGCCCTTCTTCGGCATCTGCCTCGGCATGCAGGTGGCGGTGATCGAGTTCGCCCGCAACGTGACCGGCCTGCGCGGCGCCAACTCCACCGAGTTCGATCCCAAGCCCGCCTTCCCGGTGGTCGACTTCCTCCCCGAGCAGCGGCAGATCACGGAGAAGGGGGCCACCATGCGGCTCGGCGCCTACCCCTGCGTGCTGGTGCCGGGCTCGAAGGCGGCGACGGCCTACGGCGCCGCGGAGATCACCGAGCGCCACCGCCACCGCTACGAGGTGAACAACGACTTCCGCGAGGCGCTCACCAGCCACGGGATGCTGATCTCCGGCCTCTCGCCCGACAAGCGGCTGGTGGAGATGGTGGAGCTCCCGCAGCACCCGTACTTCGTGGGCTGCCAGTTCCATCCCGAGTTCAAGTCGCGCCCGCAGGCGCCGCACCCGCTGTTCCAGTCGTTCGTGGGCGCCGCCCTCCGCGCCCGCCTGGGCGCGCATCGCCGCCGCGCCCCCGAAGTCGGCGCTGCCGTCGCGCCATAGAAGCCTGACGCTGCCGTTTCAGCGGGTTGCGTCCTCGACGCACCGCCGGGCGTGCTTGTGCGCGCGGGTGTGTGCAATCCGTGTACCACAAGTGCCATTGACGCTTGTCGCTCGCGACCTATAGGTGTAAAAACAAACGAGAGCGGCATGGCGATCGAGATCAAGCAGCACTTAAAGCTTCAGCAACAGCTGGTGATGACCCCCCAGCTGCAGCAGGCGATCAAGCTGCTCCAGCTCTCGCGGATGGAGCTGGCGGACACCATCCGGGACGAGATCCTGGAGAACCCGGTGCTGGAGGACGCCATCGATTCGGCCAGCGAGCAGCCGAAGACCGCCGAGGTCGCGGCCGCGGACGGCGCCGACGTCGAGCACGTCGGCGAGACCGAGACGCCGGTGGTCGAGATCCGCGACGACAAGGTCGACACCACCGCCGAGGTGAAGGCGGACAACAACTCGAACGAGGCGGTCAACGACTTCGACTGGGAGGGCTACCTGGACAACCAGGCGGCCGCGGCGCCGATGCCCTCCTACAAGTCCAACAACGAGGATCTCCCGTCGCTCGAGTCGACGCTGACCCGCGGGACCTCGCTGTTCGACCACCTCGAGTGGCAGCTGAAGCTGTCGCCGTTCTCGCTAGAGGAGGACGGGATCGGGATGCTGATCATCGGCAACCTGACCCCCGACGGCTACCTCGAGGACTCGCTGGAGGAGCTGGCCGAGGAGGCCAGCGTCAGCCTGGAGGTCGCCGAGTCGGTGCTCAAGAAGGTCCAGGAGTTCGATCCGATCGGCGTCGGCGCCCGTTCGCTCTCGGAGTGCCTGCTCATCCAGGCGCGCCACATCGGCGCCGACGACGACGTGGTGGTGGGGATCATCGAGAGGCACCTCTCGAACCTGGAGAAGAAGAACTACCAGGCGATCGCCAAGGACCTCGGCCAGCCGGTCGACGAGATCTACGAGGCGGCCAAGGTGGTCAAGGGGTTCGACCCCAAGCCGGGGCGGCAGTACACCTCGGAGGAGCCGACCTACATCACGCCGGACGTCTACGTCCACAAGATCGGCGACAAGTACTTCGTGGTGGCCAACGACGACGGCCTGCCGAAGCTGAAGATCTCCGACTTCTACCGGACCGCGCTCACCGGCGGCCCCAAGGCGCGCGAGTACATCCAGGAGAAGCTGCGCAGCGCGCAGTGGCTGATCCGCTCGATCCAGCAGCGGCAGCGGACCATCACCCGGGTGACCGAGTCGATCCTCAAGTTCCAGCGCGAGTTCTTCGACAAGGGGACCGCCCACCTCAAGCCGCTCATCCTGCGCGACGTGGCCGAGGACATCGGCATGCACGAGTCGACGGTCTCGCGGGTGACGACCAACAAGTACGTCCACACCCCGCAGGGGATCTACGAATTGAAGTACTTCTTCAACTCGGGGATCTCGCGCACCGACGGCGACGATTTGGCCTCCGAGGCGGTCAAGCTGAAGATCAAGCAGATCATCGGCTCCGAGAGCCCGAAGAACCCGCACTCGGACCAGCGGATCGTCGAGCTCCTCAAGGACCAGAACATCGAGATTGCGCGCCGGACGGTGGCCAAGTACCGCGAGCAGCTCCGGATTCTGTCGAGCTCGAAGCGCCGGCAGGTTTTCTAGGCCCACACCGCCTCTCTCGGGCGCGGGCCTGTACCCGGGACCGGACCGGGCCTCGGCTCCGATTCGTGCGGCTCGCCGACCGCGCGGCTCGCCGACCGCCGAGGGCCGCACGATGCTTTTTGCGGCGCGTGGGCTGCCTTTTCAAATCGGGAGCGCAGCCCACGCGCCGCAAAAAGCCCACGTGCGGCTAGAAGCGTCCGGTCGAGGTGAGCGCAAGGGCCGCACGTAACGGAGGCGAGGCGCGGTCGGGGTAGGAGGCGAGGCGCGTTCGGGTAGGAGGCCAGGCGCGGTCGGGGTGGGCGGCGAGGCGCGGTTCGGGGTAGGGGGCGAGGTGCGGGAAGAGCCGAGGTCCGGTGAAGGATAGGAGGCGGGGCGCGGTCCGGGAACGGGGCCAGTGCGGGTTCGGGGATAGGCCGCGAGGGCGTGATCGAAGGGGAGCACGAAGCGCGTGCGAGAGTTAGATTCAATTCCTGTTGCTCGACGGTAAAATGGGGTAAAACGCCTCGCGGACAGGAGCGCCGGATGCAGCTCTCGACCACGTTTCGCCATATGGATGGCTCGCAGGCCGTTCGGGAGTACACGGCCGACAAGCTCGAAAAAATAAAGAAGTACTTCCACAAGGGGCCCATCTCGGCCCACGCCACCTTCTCCGTCGAGCGCGGGTTCAACCACGTCGCCGACCTGTCGATCACGCTCCCCAACGGGATCGCCATCAACGCCAAGGAGACGACCGAGGACATGTACTCCTCGATCGACCTGGCGGCGGCCCGGATCGAGCGCCAGGTCCGCAAATGGAAAGAGAAGATCCGCGATCACAAGCCGCACGGCGGCCCGGCGGGCACGGTCCGCGAGCTGGTCATCCCGGCCGAGGAGATCGAGCCCCGGCCGGCGGCGGCCGAGGACGCCGCCCCGGCGGCGCCGGCCGCCCCCTCGGGCGGGTACCGGATCATTAAAGATGAGCGCGTGACCGCCCGATCCATGACGGTCGAGGACGCGGTCATGCAGATGAACCTCCTGGGGGACGAGCACCTCATCTTCACCGACGCCGGGACCGGCACCACCTCCGTCCTCTATCGCCGGCGCGACGGCAACTACGGTCTCATCGAGACCGGGCCGGCCCCCGCGGGGGACAAGGCGAAGCGCTGATCGGGCGGCCGCCGCGGAGCCATGCGCGTCATCGACTTCCTCCAGCCCGAGTGCATCGTGGCCCGCCTGGAGGCGACCACCAAGCTGGCCGTGCTCGCGGAGCTGTCGGAGCACCTGGCCAAGGTGGTCCCGGGGGTCGAGGCCTCGGCGCTGCGGCACGTGCTGGAGGAGCGCGAGCTCCTGGCCTCGACCGCGATCGGCGACGGCATCGCCATCCCTCACGGCAAGCTCGACTCGGTCGGACACCTGGTCGGCGCGCTCGGGCGGGCGGTGGAGGGAATCGAGTTCGAGTCGATCGACGGCAAGCCGACCCACCTCATCTTCATGCTGGTCGCCCCGGCCAGCTCGACGGGCGTGCACCTCAAGGCGCTGGCGCGGCTCTCGCGCCTGTTCCGGGACGCCGACTTCCGCCAGCGGCTGCTGGCCGCCCCCTCGAGCGAGGCGATGTACCAGGTGATCGCGGAAGAGGACGCCAAGTACTAGGACCCCGGCGGGGCGCCAGGGGATCGGATCGCCTGTGAAGCACGAGGATCTCGCGGCCATGCGGCGGGCCCTCCAAGGGCCCGACGACGTCGAGATCGTGAGCCTGGAGGCCGAGCTCCGCGCCGCCCAGTTGAACGGCGACGTCGGGGCGCTCGATCGGCTGATCGCCGAGGAGCTCCTCTTCACCGGCCCGGACGGGGCGCTGGGGACGAAGGCCCAGGATCTCGACGCGCACCGGTCGGGCGTGGCGCGGTTCCTGGAGCATGACCCGATCGACCTGCGGATCCGGCGCGTCGGCGCCGACGTGGCCGTCGCGGCGCTGCTCACCCGGCTGGCGGTCGACCTGCAGGGGACGACGGTGCGGGGCCTCTACCGGTACACCCGCGTCTGGGCGCGGGAGCGCGGCGCCTGGCGGATCGCGGGCGGCCACGTCTCCGCGGTCGGCGCGGGCTGAGCGGCCTCCGGGGCGACGGGCGGGGCGGTTGGAAGTATGATGCGGCCGTGACGCCCGCGCTGACGGTCCGTTCGCTGCTCGAGGAGGGGGCGGGGCTCCGTCTGACGCTGGTGGCGGGCGAGGCGGGGCTGGGGCGGCAGATCACCATCCACCGGATCCAGAAGCCGGGGCTGGCGCTGGCCGGCTACGTGCTGCAGGTCCACCCGGAGCGGGTGCAGGTGCTGGGGGCGACCGAGATCTCGTACCTGGAGACGCTGAGCGAGGAGGAGGCGCGCAAGTCGGTGCAGGCGTTCTTCAGCCTGAACCCGGCCTGCGTGGTGGTCACCAAGGGGCTGGAGGCGATGCCGCTCCTGCGCGAGACCGCCGACCGGCTGGGGGTGCCGCTGCTGCGCACGCCGATCGTCTCCTCGGTGGCCATCGACCAGATCCAGAAGTACCTCGAGCTGCAGCTGGCGCCGACCGCCAGCATCCACGCCGTGCTGATGGACGTGCTGGGGATCGGCGTCCTCTTGCTCGGCAAGAGCGGCATCGGCAAGTCGGAGGCGGCGCTCGATCTCATCATGCGCGGCCACCGGCTGGTGGCCGACGATCTCGTCGAGGTGCGGCGGACCTCCGGCAACCTGCTGGTGGGGTGGGCCTCGGAGCTGATCAAGCACCACATGGAGGTGCGCGGCCTCGGGATCATCAACATCAAGGACATGTTCGGCGTGGCCGCGGTGCGCGACGAGAAGCGGATCGAGCTGGTGCTCGAGCTCATCCGCTGGGACCAGAGCGAGAGCCACGATCGCCTGGGGCTCGACGAGATGGTGTATCCGATCCTGGAGGTGCAGGTGCCGCTGCTGCGCATCCCGGTCAGCCCGGGGCGCAACGTCAGCTCGCTCATCGAGGTGGCGGCGCGCAACCGCCTCCTGCAGGTGCGCGGCCACCACTCGGCGCGCGAGTTTCAAGAGCGGCTCGATCGCGCGCTGGCCGACGCGCGCGAGCGCCGCTGGCGGGACGACGTCGAATGAGGCTGGTCGTCGTCACGGGCGTCTCGGGGGCCGGGAAGTCGACCGCGCTGCGGGCGCTCGAGGACCTCGGCTTCTACGCGGTCGACAACCTGCCGCTGCCCCTGGTGCCGCAGTTCATCGAGCTGTTCGCCTCGCGCACCGACATCGATCGCGCCGCGCTGGGGCTCGACGCCCGCGGGGGGCGCTTCCTGGCGGGGGCCTCCTCGGTGTTCGCCCACCTGCGCAAGGCGGGCCACACGGTGGAGGTGCTTTTTCTCGACGCCTCCGACGAGATCCTGATCCGGCGCTTCTCGGAGACGCGCCGCCGCCACCCGCTCTCGGACACCGACATCCGGGCCGGCATCGCCGCCGAGCGGGAGGCGCTGGCCGATCTGCGGCGGGAGACCGACGCGCTGGTCGACACCGGGGCGCTGACCGTCCACGTGCTGCGGGCGC
>DASZVW010001021.1:0-1981 GCA_035546895.1 Polyangia bacterium | reverse complement strand
GACGACCACCCCCTCCCCTTCCCCCAGATTGAAGCCGAGATACATGAGCGCCAGGTCCTTGAGCGTGACCGAACGCCCGTGCAGCGGCTCCCCCGCCGTCTCCAGCGCCGCGCCGGCCACGAACCCCTGCGGGAACGACTCCGGGAAGTTGGTCGCCACGCGCGGGTCCTTGGCCGACAGCGGAACCTGGACGATCTTCTCCTTGTTGGGCAGGCGCGTCCGGATGGCGTCGAGGGCGCTCTGGTCGACGTTGACCAACGCCAGCTCGGCCTCCCGGTTCGGCTCGGCCTCGCGGACGCGCGTGCCGACCGCCGCCGTATCGCGCGCGATCGCCAGCAACGTCTCGATCGGCGGCGGGCGCGTGGGCGCGCCGGCCGCGTCGGTCTCGCGGAGGAGCGCGCCGGCGACCGCGACCGTCCCCAGGACGATCACCTGCTCCGCCGGGATCTGCCGCGCCAGGCGCGCGGAGATCACCGCCACCCAGGTCCGTTCGTCCTTGCGCTGGATCTGGAAGGCCTCGACCTTGAGGACGCCGAGCTCGACGTTCGTCGCCGGCTCGCGCGGCGCGCCGGTGGCGGCCGCGGCGGTCCGCTCGTCCGGCTGGCGCTGCACCACCTCGCGGTGCACGGCCGCCTGGCCGCCGCGCGCCTGCTGGAGGACGTGGGTCAGCTCGTGCGCGAGCAGCTTGCGGCCCGCGCCCTCCGCCGGACGATACTGGCCCGCGCCGAAGACGATGTGGCGTCCCACCGTGTACGCGCGCGCGCCCACCGCCTCCGCCGAGCGCTCGGCCCGCGCGTCGTCGTGCACGCGGACGTCCGCGAAGCTGGCGCCGAACCGCGGCTCCAGCGCGGCGCGCGCGCCCCGATCGAGCGGGCGGCCCGGCCCGCCGAGCACCTCCTGGACGATGGGCGGCACGCTGGAGGGGGTGGCGCGGCCGCCGGCGGCGTCGCGGCGGAGCGTCTCGTCGTGGCCCGCTTCGTCCTTCGGGCCGTCTTCGTGAGCGCAGGTGGCGCACGGGCCCTGCCCCGCCTCGCAGGCGGCGCACTTGCGCTGGACCGCGGTCGGCGCCGGGGAGAGCGAGGGCGTTCCCGCGCGACCGATGGTGTCGGCCACCCGATCGGCCTCCCGCTCGAAGGCGTCGTCCGGCCGGCCGATCACCAGCTTGGTCTGCAGCGCGGGCGGACGGCCGGGCACCTTGATCCCGAGCGAAGCTGCCAGCGCCATCGTCCGCTCGACGAGCGCGTCGAGGCGCGCCCGATTCAGCGCGCTCTGCTCGTCCGAATACGACCGCGGCGTCTCGCCGGTCCGGGCGAGCTCCGGGGCGCCGTCCCGGTCGGGTGCCGGGCCCTCCGGGCGTTGCCGCGGCGGCTCCGCCTTGGTCTCAGCCGGCTTCGGCCCCCGCGGGCGCCTGATGAGCGGTGCGAGCTCCGACATGGCGCCCCGCATTTATAACGCCGCCACCGCATTGAGAACAACCGGCCCGCCGTTCGTTGGGGAAACGACGCGACGCCGCGGTCTACCCGTTGCGCGCGGGCAACGAGAGGATCGCGCCGCCGATGCGCGCTTGCCAGAAGGCGCGTTCATCGGCGCGGTGGGTGACCATCAATACCGTGCTCTTTCGTTGCGTGCAGAGCGAGGCGACCAGCTCGAGGACGCGGCGGCGGTTGTCGGCGTCGAGGCCGGCGGTCGGCTCGTCCATCACCACCAGCGGCGGCACCTTGATCGCGGCGCGCGCGATCAGCACCAGGCGCTGCTGGCCGAACGACAGCTCGCGGAAGGCGGCGCCGGGCGGGAGGCCCAGCTCCAGCCAGGCCAGCCAGGCCCGCGCGCGCGCCCGTTCGCTGGGCGCCGGCTGCTGGTAGACGCCGATGCTGTCGTAGAGGCCGCTCAGCACCACCTCCTCGACGCTGCCGCCGACGCGGTAGTCGCGGTGCAGGCGCCCCGAGACGAGCCCCACGTTCTTCTTGATCTCCCACACCGT
>DASZVW010001020.1:0-8103 GCA_035546895.1 Polyangia bacterium | reverse complement strand
GAAGCTGTCGCCCGAGGTCTTGCCGGCGTAGCCGCAGTCCCTCGGCACCTCGGCGTCGACGTTGTCGAGCGTGAGCAGGTGGTACTTGAGCGTCTGCACGTTCCCGTCAGGATCGGTCAGCGCGTTGTTGGTGAAGGTCGTCTCGCCACCCACCGGGAACATGTCGCAGGCCGTGACCCCGTACGTCTCCAGCGAGCCGGGGCTGACGCCGTTGGGGACGCCGTTCGGCGCCGTGGTGTTCAGCGTGGTGGTCTTCCCGCTCGTCACGTCCTCGGTGACCACCGACCAGGCGGTGCAGGCGCCGTTGCTGCCGCACCCGGTGCCGGTCACCGTCCCCCGGATCAGGTCGCCGGGGGCGACGACCATGATCGTGCTCTGCATGTCGTTGTTGTTGAGGCAGCAGTGCTCGCTCTCGATCGACCACTTCTTGGGCGTCTCGCCGTTGAAGTCGAGCACCGGCTGCAGGATGTCGCCGCCGCCGGCCGTGGTCAGGATGTCGTTGAAGAAGGCGATGTCCTGGTTGGCCACGTCGGTCGGCGCGGGGGGGACGATCTCCTCGGTCACCAGCGTCGAGCCCGGCGTGAAGCTGCCGTCGTACTGGTAGTAGACGATGTAGCCGTCGTACATCGCCGGGGCCGCCTGCGGCGGCGGGTGCGCGGGGGCGCCGGCGGCCATGGCGTGCCCGCGCAGATCGAACCGCGGGTAGGCGCAGGGGGCGAACGTGAAGTGGGCGGCGCCGTCGTCGCGGCCGCGGACGACCATGTCGGCTCCCACCACCTCGTCGGACCGGACGCGCACGACGCACGACGGGTGGAACCACCCGCTGTGCGTGAGGACGTACGACGCGGGGACGCCGGCCGGGGCGGCGAGGCCCGGCGCCGGGTGGCGATCGTCGTTCGCCCGGGCGACCGCGGCCGACGACAGCAGCAGGGCGCCGACCAGCACCGGCACGGATGGCCAGACGCGTGCTGACGTCCTCATCGGATGTAAGTGGCGCGAACCGGCCCTTGCAGCTCAGGAAATTGCCGGCCGCGCGCGGCGGCCGGGCCGCCGGCGCTCAGCTGCAGGGAAGGACGCGGAGAATCTTGATCTTCGTCCCGCTGCTGCCCGGCGCCGGATAGGCGACCGAGCCGTCGGGGTAGGCGCGGAAATCCTGATATCGGCTGCCGAGCACGTTGGGCGACAGCAGGAGCGGCCCCGCGGAGGTGGCCGTCGACCCGGCCGGGGCGGCGCCGGTCGTGCCGTCGAGGACCTGGATGTACATCTGCCGGTTCTTGTCGTTCTGCGACAGGTCGCCGGTGGCGGTCGACTCCTCCCAGGCCGCCAGGAGCTGGCCCGAGCCGTAGGCCGCCAGGTGTGGCGCGCGGTCGTTCTCCGTGTCGCTGGCCAGCATGATGTCGTGGTCGGGGGTCGCCGACTTGGTGCTGGGCACGTGCAGCAGGTGCACGTCGGCGAGCCCGTTGGCGTTGGGCGTCTGGCCGGTCCGGATGTCGCTGGAGATGACCCAGTAGCCGCCGCCCCCGGCCAGCATCACGTTGCCCAGGTCCGAGTAGTTGAGGTCGACCGCGTCGATGGTCGTCGGGCCCGGCGCGAAGGCCAGCCGCCCCGACTTGCTCCCCGTCGGCAGGTCGTTCTTGCAGACGTCGACGAACGCCTTCGCCGTCGGGTCGTAGACGATTCGCTCGTAGCCGCTGTGGCTGCAGCCGATGCCGAAGCCGGGCGTCTTCTGCAGCGCGCCGCTCGAGCTCACCACCTTCATCTGATCGCCCTGGTGGATGTTGATGCCGGTGGTGAGCGTGCTCGACCCCACGCACGACTGGCTGACCGAGATGGCGATGCCGTAGTAGCCGGCGTAGTCGGCGCCGTCGAAGGCGATGCGCCCGTTGTGCGCATACTCCGACCAGACGAAGGTGATGTCGCCGCTCTCCGTGGTGCTGGTCATGTACGCCGGCTGCGAGGCGGTGGTGTCGGTCAGCTTGGTGGCCCAGGTCTCCGCGCCGCCGTCGAAGCGGACCATGTACATGTCGTAGCAGGAGGCCGCGGTCGGGTAGTTGGCCACCAGCCCGCAGAGGTTGTTGATGTTGCCGCAGTTGTTGTTGGCGGCGGTGGAGCCCATCGCCGCGCGGCTGACCAGCATCACGCCGCCGCCCGCGTCGGCGTAGATGTCCTGGAAGTCGTAGCCCGGGATGGAGACCGGCGTCCCCGTCACCTGATCGCTGGCGTCGAGCGTGATGACGTGGACGGTGCTGTCGCCCTTGCCCAGGAAGGCGAGCCGCGAGCCGCCGCCCGGGATCGGCGAGATCGCCAGCGGCGTCAGCCCCAGCGAGGCGCCGTTGTTGTCGACCTCGTTGTAGGCGTAGGTGGCGCCGACGTCGATCTCGGTGACGCGGACCCGGCTCGAGAGCGCGGAGCTGCAGGCGGCCGGCGCACCACCGGTGCCGGTCGCGCCGCCCGTCCCCGGCGAGCCGCCCGTCCCGAGCGCGCCGCCGGTCCCGATCAGCCCGCCGGTCCCGGTCGCCCCACCCGTGCTCACCGCGCCGCCGGTGCCGGTCGCGCCCCCCTTGCCGGTCGCGCCGCCGGTCCCCGTGGCGCCGCCGGTGCTCACCGCGCCGCCGGTGCCGGTCGCGCCGCCGGTGCTCACCGCGCCGCCCGTCCCGGTCGCGCCCCCCTTGCCGGTCGCGCCGCCGGTGCCGGTCGTCGAGGATCCGCCCGTCCCCGGGGTCCCCCCTGTCGCGGTCGTGCCGCCCGCCCCGGTCGCGCCGCCGGTCGCCTTGGCCCCGCCCGTCCCGGTGGCGCCGCCGCCGCCGGTCGGGGAATTGATCGACTGCGATTGGGCGCAGGCCGTCATCCAGAGCAGGACGGCTGTCAGACCAAGGGCTCGGCGCATGAGGGACCTCTGGACGCCAAGTGCCGGCGGCCAGCCTGGAGGGGTCAGAAAAGCGCGCTTCAGGCGCCGGTGAACAACTGGGCCGGGTAGACGCCCTTGGCCTCGATCTGCTTCCGCGCCCGCGCGCGCTCGATCCCGAGCGCCAGATCCTCGACGCTGACCGGCTTGACGACGTGCTCGTCGAACCCGGCCTCGAAGGCGCGGGCCCGGTCGTCCGGCTGGCCGTAGCCGGTCATGGCGATGAGGACCAGCCCCTCGCCGAGCCGGGCCCGCGTGCGCCGGGCCAGCTCGTACCCGTCGAAGCCCGGCAGACCGACGTCGATGAGCGCGACGGCCGGGACCTCGGAGAGGATCCGCGTCAATCCCTGCGGCCCGTCCGCGGCGCCGCTGACCCGGTAGCCGTCGAGGGCCAGGAGCTCGCTCAGCGTCTCCCGGATGTCGACGTTGTCCTCCACCAGCACGATCCGCAGGCCGCCGGGCGCCGCCTCCTCGCCCGTCGCCGACAGCGCGGCAGCCACCGCCGCCGCGCCCAGCGGGAGCCGGACCCGGAACTCGCTCCCCCGCCCCGACCCGGCGCTGCGGGCGTCGACCATCCCGCCGTGCATGTCCACCAGCGCCCGCACCAGCGTCAGCCCCAGCCCGAGCCCCCCTTTGGCGCGATCGAGCCCGGTCGGCGCCTGGTTGAAGAGATCGAAGATGGAGTCGATGTGCTCGGGCGGGATCCCCACGCCGGTGTCGCGGACCAGGAGGACCGCCTCGTTGTTCTCGGCCCGCACCTCGACCGAGACCCGGCCGCCGCGCGGGGTGTACTTGATGGCGTTGGTCAGGAGGTTGCTCACCACCTGCTCGAGGCGGACGACGTCGCCCTCGAGCGGCACCGCCACCTCGCAGGCCGGGCGCTCGAGCGTCACGCCGTGCGTGTCGGCCATGGCCTGCAGCGACTCCACGCAGCGCATGACCAGCGCGACCAGCTCGGTCGGCTCCTTGCGCAGGGTGACCTTCCCCGAGGTGACTCGGGAGACGTCCAGCAGGTCGTCGACCAGCCGGTTGAGGTGCGCCGTCTGCCGCTCGATCGTCTCGGCGTGCTTGGAGACCCAGGTGTCCTGGACGTTGCGGCGCACGATCAGGTCGGTCGCGAAGCGCACCGCCGAGAGCGGGTTGCGCAGCTCGTGCCCCAGCATGGCCAGGAAGCGATCGCGCGACTCGATGGCCCGCCGCGCCTCGTACTGCCGCTCGCGCGCGCGCAAGGCGGCGTGGATGGCGGCCAGGAAGGTCCGCCGCTGCACGGGCCGGTCGACGAACGAGACGTTGCCGGCGGCCTGGAGCTCGCCGAGCGTGCGCGACCGCAGCTCGCCCGGGAGCGAGCTAAACACCACGATGGGCAGGTCCGACCAGGGGGGCTGCGCGCGGAGGAGCGCGGACAGCGCGGCGATCCGGGGGGCGGTCAGCTCCTCTTCGGTGATCAGCACGACGCCGACCCCGTCACCGATCTCGCGCGTGAGGTGCTCGAAGTCGGCGCAGGGGATCGGCTGGAGCGCGTCCCGGGCGAGGAGCTCGGACGCCAGGACCGCGTCGCGTCCGACCGGGGCGAACACGGCGATCGCCAGCGACTCGGCGCGGTCGGCGCTCACCCCCCGACGTCCGTCCCGGGCTCTCTCGACAGCTTGTTCACCATCAGCGTCTCGGTGGTCCCCACGTAGCTCGGGACACCGGTCAGAATCCCCTTGAAGCCCGTGAGGGGGTTCCCGACGCTGATCCCGTGCGGGGGGCCCAGCCGGTACTCGCGGATGGTGTCCTCGTGGACGCCGCTCCGCTTCTTGAGCACCGACATCGCCTTGCGGACCTTCCCGTCGGCCTCGAAGTAGCGGAGCATCACCACCGTGTCGGCCAGGTAGCTGACGTCGATCGGGCTCTCCATCGCCGGCCCCACGATCCCGTGCTGGGCCATGACGAGGAACGTGCAGACGCCGCGCTGGCCGAGCACGGCCAGGAGCTCGTGGAGCTGCAGCGCCAGCTCCCGCTCCTCGGGCATGGCGTTCAGGTAGCCGTTGAGGCTGTCGATCACGATGACCCGCGTCTGCTCCTCGTTGGCCGCCCCGTTGACCGAGGCGACGAACTCGCCCGGCCCCATCTCCGCGGGATCGACCTGCTTGATGCGCAGGCGCCCGCTCTCCACCGCCCCCTCGAGGGCCAGGCCGAGGCCGCGCGCCCGCAGGAGCAGGGTCTGGATCCGCTCATCGAACGCGAACAGCGCCACGTGCTCGCCGCGCTCGACGGCCGACAGCGCGTAGCGCAGCGCCAGCGACGACTTGCCCGAGCCGGCCGGGCCGATGATCAGCGTCGCCGTCCCCCGATCGACGCCGCCGCCCAGTAACGAATCGAGCGCCGGCACGCCGCTCGGGAGCACGGCGTGCTCGAAGTGGTTCGCGTGCTCCGACGCCACCAGGCGCGGAAAGACCTGCAGGCCCCCGCTGACGATCGCGAACTCGTGGTAGCCGCCGCGCGGCTCGAGGCCGCGCATCTTCACCACCCGCAGGCGCCGGCGCTCGTTGCCGTAGACCGCAGCCGCCTGCTCGAGGACCACCACGCCGTGGACGATGCTCTGGAGCTGCCGGTCGTCCTCGGGCGCCGTCCTGTCGTCGAGGAAGAGGACCGTGCACTGACGGCCCAGGAAAAACTGCTTGAGCTGCAGGATCTGCCGCCGGTAGCGCAGCGGGTGCTGGGCCAGGAGCCGCAGCTCCGACAACGAATCGAACACGATGCGCGAGGCCTTCACCCGCTCGATGTCGGTGAGCAGCCGCTGCATCACCTCGCGCAGCTCGACCTCCGAGGGCTCGAACAGGGTGTTCTCCGAGTCGCGCGAGAACTGCTCCGCCGACTGCATCTCGAACATCGAGATCCCCTCCAGCGACCAGCCGTGCGAGCGGGCCACCGCCTCCAGCTCGGCGCCGGTCTCGGAGAGGCTGATATACATCCCGCTCTCTCCGCGCCGCATCCCCTCGAGGAGGAACTGCACCCCCAGCGTCGTCTTCCCGGTTCCGGGATCTCCCTGGACCAGGTAGACGTGGTTGGTGGGGAACCCGCCCCGCAGCACGTCGTCGAGACCTTGAATACCCGTCGATGCGGGTTTGCTGTCGCCGGTGGTCATGGGAGGGTCTCCCGGGGCGCGGGGAGAAACGAGAGCCAATATGTGGGCCCCGCGCCGTTCGGCTAGACCCTCCCCTAAGGGATATTGATGATTTTTCTGTCGGCCGTCAGACGACCCGCCGCCCCTGAATCAGTCGCACCAGGACCAGCACGATGGCGGCGACGAGCAGCAGGTGAATGAACCCGCCCATGGTGAAAGAGCTGACGAGCCCCAGCGCCCACAGCACGAGAAGAATGAGAGCAATGGTCCACAGCATGGTGTCCTCCTCAAGGAAGAGTCATTTCATCTCTCGTGCCAATCGGTGATCCTGCCGATCTCGGGAGCCGTCCCCGAGGGGACGGGCGGCGGACGTTACGGAATCCGACCTGCGCGAGGTCAAGGTTTCGATTTGGAAACGCGCCCGGCCGACGGATCGGGTGCCGCCCGGGCCACGGCTGGGCGGCACGGCGGCTGCATCGGCAACCCCGGCGAGATGACCAACACCGAACCGAGCCCAACACCGAACGAGCTCGCGCCCGGGACGATCCTGCAGGGGACGTATCGGATCGCGGGCCCGCTGGCCGAAGGCGGCTGCGGCGAGATCTACCTGGCCGACCACACGCGCCTCCCGGGGCGCGTCGCCATCAAGGTGCTCCACCGCGGCCTGCAGCGGAACGCCGAGGTCCTCTCGCGTTTCCGCCAGGAAGCGGAGATCACCGCGACGCTGCGCCACCCGCACATCGTGCAGGTGCTCGACTTCAACGTCACGGATCAAGGATATCCGTACCTGGTGATGGAGCTGCTGGAGGGGCAGCCGCTGGCGCGCCGGATCGCGGGCGGGCAGCCGCTGCGGCCCGCCGCGGCCGTCAACATCGTCGAGCAGATCGCCCAGGCGCTGCAGGCGGCGCACGCGCGCGGGATCGTCCACCGCGATCTCAAGCCGGACAACATCATGCTGCTGCAGTCGGAGGGGCTGCAGGACTTCGTCAAGGTGCTCGACTTCGGGATCTCGCAGGCGAGCTGGCGGCCGCGCCTGACCAACGGCGCCGAGGTGGCGGGCACGCCGCAGTACATGGCCCCCGAGCAGGCCTGCGGGCAGCGCGACGCCATTGAGCCCCGCACCGATCAGTTCTCGCTGGCGGCGATCGCTTACACGCTGCTCACCGGGCAGGAGCCGTTCGTGGCCGAGGACCCGATCGCGGTCCTCTATCAGGTGGTCCACGCCGATCCGGTGCCGCCGGCGGCGCTGGTGCCGCGGCTCGGCCCGGCGGTCGACGCCGTCATCATGCGCGGGCTCGCCAAGAGCTCGGCCGAGCGCTTCCCGAACGTGCTGGAGTTCGCCGGCGCGCTCCGCCGGGCGGTCGAGGCGACCGCCACCCCGGCCCCCGTTCGGATCCCCCCGCCGGCGTCCGAGCCGGCGCCGCTCGACGAGCCGCCGCCGGTCCGGGCCTTCCAGCCGGGCCTCTTCGACCCCGAACGGGCGGCGCTCGCCACCGCGTCGCCCGAGGAGCCGCTGGAGCCGGCGGGGCGGCCCACGCGGCGCCTCATCCGCCGGGTGCGCTGGCGGATGTACCGGACGCCGCGCCGGCTGGCGCTGCTGGCGCTCGCCGGGGCGATGGCCTTCGCCTGGTTCTCCCCGACGGCGCGGGGGACGGCCGAGACGATGTGGCGGCACGCGCAGGCTGAGGCGCAGCGCCTGGCGGGCCCGCGCCTGCCATAGCGGCCGCTACTTCATCGCCTCGCCGATGCGGGCCAGCGTGGCCACCGCGGCCAGCAGCTCGGCGGGCTCGACCGGCTTGGGGAGGAACATCTCGAAGCCGGCGCGCAGCGCCTGCCGGCGGTCCTCCGGGCGCGAGTAGGCGGTCAGCGCCGCGGCCGGGATCCGCCCCCCCTGCTCGGGCGGCAGCTGGCGCAGCCGGCGCACCAGCTCGTAGCCGCTCTCGCCGGGGAGGCCGACGTCGGAGATGACCACCTCCGGGCGGTCGGCGGCGATCGCCCGCAGCGCCTCGCCGGCGCCGGCCGCCGCCCGCACCTCGCAACCGGCGTCGCCGAGCGTGGTCACGAGCAGGTCGCGCGTGTCGGGCTCGTC
>DASZVW010001019.1:0-2370 GCA_035546895.1 Polyangia bacterium | reverse complement strand
AGATCCTCGTCGTGCAGGTTCACGCCGTAGGCGCCGAGCTTCGACAGCTCGTGCACGATCTTCACCGGCGACATCACCTCGCGCACGGCGTGCCCGAACGGATCGCGACCGGTGTTGCCGACCGTCCAGAGACCGAACGTGAAGTGGTCCTCGGGGCGGGGCGTGAACTTATCATTTGCGTAACGTGAATGAGAGGATCGGTTCATGACTGCTTAGGTTACTATTCCCGCTCATCATGACAAAGCACTTGATCTCAAAACGCGGCGCGCTCGCCGTTTTTTCTCTGAGCTTCGCGCTGGCGCTCGGATGCAACAAGACGTCGTCCGGTTCCGGGAGCAGCGCGGCGCCGGCGCCGAAGATGGTGAAGCTGGCGTTCATCACCAACAACACCAGCGAGTTCTGGAAGATCGCGGCGGCAGGAATCCATAAATATGAAAAGGAGGCGAAGGTGCAGGTCGACCTCAAGCTCCCCGCCAGCGGCACCGCCGAGAACCAGAACCAGATCCTGCAGGACCTCGTCAGCCAGAAGTACGACGCCATCGCCATCAGCACCATCGCGCCCAACGATCAGGTGCCGCTGCTCGACAAGGTGGCGGAGAAGACCAACCTCATCACCTTCGACTCCGACGCGCCGAAGTCCAAGCGCCTCCTCTACATCGGGACCGACAACTACCAGGCCGGCCGCGTGCTGGGCGGGCGCATCGTCGAGCTCCTCCCCAAGGGGGGCAAGATCGCGGTGTTCGTGGGGACCTTCGCCGCCGACAACGCGGCCCAGCGGCTCAAGGGGATCGAGGACGTGATCGCCGGCCACAACATCCAGGTCGTCGACAAGCGCGAGGACAACACCGATCGGGCCAAGGCGCGCTCCAACGTCGAGGACATCGTGAACGCGCACCACGACCTGGCGATGGTGGTCGGGCTCTACAACTACAACGGGCCGGCCATCGCGGCGGCGCTCGACGGGCTCGGCAAGAAGGGGAAGGTGCTGGCGGCCTGTTTCGACGAGGACGACGGCACGCTGAGCGGGATCGAAGAAGGCGCCATCCAGGTGACGGTGGTGCAGAAGCCGTTCATGTTCGGCTATCTCGCCTCCAAGTGGATGAACGAGCTGGCCACCAAGGGCGAGGCGGCCAAGGCGGCCATCCCCCCGAGCAAGAGCATCGACACCGGCGTCGACCTCATCGACAAGACCAACGTCGCCGGCTTCAAGGCCAAGCTGGCCGAGCTCAAGCGCTCGTGAACGTCCGGTCCTCTCGGTGACGACAGAGCCCGAGCCTTCGGCGGGCGCCGCGGCGTCCGCCCCGTTGCTGGAGATGCGCGGCATCGGCAAGCGCTTCGCGGGCGTGACCGCGCTGCGCGACGTCGCGCTGACCGCGCGGGCGGGCGAGGTGCTGGCGCTGATGGGGGAGAACGGCGCCGGCAAGAGCACGCTGATGAAGATCCTGGGCGGCGTCCAGCCGCCCGACACGGGCGAGATCCGGATCGACGGCCGCCCGGTGGTGCTCGACGGCGTGCGGGCGGCCAAGCGCCAGGGGATCGCCCTCATCCACCAGGAGCTGATGCTGGCGCCGAACCTGGACATCGCCGCCAACATCTTCCTGGGGAACGAGGGGGCGCCGGTGCTGCTGGCGCCGCTGCGCCGGGCGGCGATGCTCAAGCGGGCGGCGGCGCTGCTGGCGCGGGTGGGGCTCCCGGTGGCGCCGACGGTCCAGGTCGGCAAGCTGACCGTCGGTCAGATGCAGATGGTGGAGATCGCGCGGGCGCTCTCCACCGACGCGCGCATCCTGATCATGGACGAGCCGACCGCCTCGCTGTCGGCGGCGGAGTCGGAGAAGCTGTTCGAGGTGATCCGGAAGCTGCGCGCCGACGGCGTCTGCATCATCTATATCTCCCACCGGATGGAGGAGGTGCAGCTGCTGGCCGACCGGGTGACGGTGCTGCGCGACGGGCGCTGGGCCGGCGATCTGCCGCGCGCCGAAGCGACCTCCGACAAGATCGTCGCCCTGATGGTCGGCCGCGAGCTCTCGGGCGCCTACTTCCCCGACAAGGCAGGGCGGACCGCCGGCGAGGTGGTGCTGGAGGTGAAGGACCTCCTGGTCCCCGGCGCGCCCGCGGGGGTCAGCTTCGCCGCCCGCCGCGGCGAGATCCTGGGGTTCGCCGGCCTGGTGGGCGCCGGGCGGACCGAGCTCATGACGGCGATCTTCGGCGTCACCCCGGCGCGCGCCGGGACCATGGTGCTCGACGGCCTGCCGTTCGCGCCGCGGAGCCCGCGCGAGGCGATCGAGCGCGGCGTCTACCTGGCGCCCGAGGACCGCAAGCACCACGGGCTGGTGCTGCCGATGTCGATCACCGAGAACACCACGCTCCCCA
>DASZVW010001018.1:0-3132 GCA_035546895.1 Polyangia bacterium | reverse complement strand
TCGACCGGGGGCAGCAGCGGCAGCGGCGGGACCGGCGCCGGCTCGGGCGGCGCCACCGGGAGCGGCGGCACCGGGACCGGCGGCTCCAGCGCGACCGGCAGCGGCGGCACGGGCTCGGGCGGCTCGGGCGCCACGACGTTCTTCACCGACGGCTTCGAGTCGGACACGGTGGGCCAGCAGCCCGCCGGCTTCGACAGCCTGATCGACTACGTCTACAAGGGGACCAACTCGTCGAGCAGCGAGGGCGCGCTCGTCGACGGCACCCACGTCCACGGCGGCAGCAAGGCGGTCCACTTCGCCGCCCAGGGCGGGCAGCTGATGACGTTCCTCGAGTACCCGCTGCCGGTCGGGACCAACCACCTCTACCTGCGCGTCTACGTCTACCTGGCGACCGCCATCGGGGATGAGCCCGCGAGCAGCAACGACAACCACGAGACGCTGATCGCCCTCACCCAGGATCCGAGCAACGCGAACCAGCAGATCCGCTTCGGCCAGATCTTCGGGGCCCTCGGGACCAACGAGTCGGTCACCGACAACATCGCGCCCATCACCGCCGACTGGAACATGGGCGCCCAGATCTCGGCCGCCACCTGGCACTGCCTGGAGGTCGAGTTCGACGGCACCGCCGCCTACAACGCGCTCCGCGCCTACTCGGACGGGACCCTGGTCCACGCGATCACCTCGGCCGCCGACTGGGCGCACAGCCCCGGCCTGGCGGCCGACTGGATGAGCGGGCACTTCGTCGACGTCGCGCTCGGCTGGCAGAGCTTCAGCAGCATGAAGAACGACGTCTGGATGGACGACCTGGCGATGAGCACCACCGGCCGCATCGGCTGCAACTAGCGTCAGTTCAGCGTCGGGGTGGTCCAGTCGCGCCAGTCGGAGAGCGACTCCTGCTGGACGGCGTTGGGATCGATGGTGCCGGCCAGGTGGCCGGTGCGGGTCAGGAACTTCTCGATGCTGTCCTTCAGCGGCTCGGACCACTCGGGGCGCATCGCGCAGTGGGCGCCGTTCTGGATGTCGGAGTTGTAGCTGATGTTGTAGGGGGCGCCGAGCGCCTTGTAGACCTCGGCGCCGGCCACCGCCGCCAGCTCGCCGTACTGCGGGCTCAGCTCGCCGATGAAGGGGTTGTCCATGATGAAGAGGCCGCGCGGCGCCACCATGGCCACGATCTCGTGGGTGTCGATGGGGTTCGTCGTGGGGTCGTTCAGGAAGGGGCTGAAGCCGTCGGCGAACCAGGGCTGCTCCTGATAGGCGTTCGACAGCGACTGCGAGGGGTTGCCGTTGCCGCCCACCTCGCCCTTGGCGATGCCGCGCCAGACGGGGACGCCGGCCGTCCCCGGCTCGACGGGGAGGGTGAGCGCGATCCGCTGGTCGAAGGCTCCGGCGATGAAGGCCCCCTTGCCGTAGTGCGAGCAGCCGGTCACGCCGATGGCGTCCGCCCGCAGGAGCGTGCCGTCCGACTGCGCGATGACGTCGACCAGGCGGCTCACCCCCCAGGCCCAGGCCACCAGCAGGCCGGTCTCGGAGCCGCCCGGGTAGAGGCTGTAGAAGGCGCCCGCCTGGGTGGCGCTGTGCCCGCCCCCTTCGGCGCCGACGGAGGTCGGATCGAAGGCGATGGTCGCCACCCCCTCGCTGTTGATGACCGTGGTGTCGAGTGGGGCCACGCTGCCGTAGCCGATGATGGCCGGGTAGGGCGGGCAGCCGCTGGTCGGCAGGGTGACGGCCGCCGAGAAGGAGGCGCTCTTGCCGTTGGCGGTCACGTTCACGGTGATGCTGGTGGCGGTCACCGTCCCCGTCACCGTCGGCGGCGGCGGCTTGGTGCCGAGGGCGTACGCCTCGGCCTGCTTCCGGATCTCCTCGCGGCGGCAGCTCCACTCCGCCTTGGTCGTCATCTCCGTCCCGTCGAGCTTCTTGAACGGATCGGGCAGGAGGGCGATCGACGGCAGCCCGCTGGCGCTGGGCAGCGCCGCCACCGTGCAGCTCGCGCCGTCGTCCTCCGAAGTCGAGACGTAAGAGGTCCCGGTCCCGATCCCGCTTCCCGCGTCGGCGCAGCTGACGGGCGTACCACCGGCGCCGCCGCTCCCCGCGTCGGTGCCCCCGCCACCCGCGCCGCCCGTCCCCGAGGTCTCCGTGACGACGCGGACACCTGAGTTGCCGCCGCAAGCCAGGATCGCGAGACAGGCCGGCAGGATGAGGCGCACCGATGAGGTTGGTCGTGTCATGTGGCGTAGTATTCCCGCTCGGGCGGCCGGCGAGCTTCCCGGTCGCGCCGTCGGCAAAAAATTTACGTCAGCCAGTGACCGCCGTCGCCACCGTCTCCGCGACGGCGCCCGGTGCCTCGATCGGCAGGAGGTGGCCGGCGGCGGGGACGGTCAGGACCTGGCCGCGCCGGCCCTCGCGCGCGGCGGGCGGCACGATCCGGTCGTCGGCGCCGTCCAGCCAGGTGAGCGGAGAGGCGACGGCCGCCAGGCGCGGGGTGAGGTCGGTGGTCCGCACGATCTCGAAGTCGGCGCGGGTCACCTCGGGGGGCGCGCCGGCGCCGGCGGCCAGGAAGCCGCGCCGGACGGCGGGCTTGGCCTGCGGCGAGAGGGCGTGGTCGGCCAGCCAGGCGGTGACCGCCGCCGGGTCGTCGCGGAGCAGGGCCAGCAGCTCGGGATCGACCGGCAGCCTCGGCGCCGCGGCCACCAGCACCAGCGCGCGGACCTTGTCGGGCCAGGCCAGCGCCGCCTCGAGCGCGATCAGCGCCCCCAGCGAGTGGCCGACCAACACCGAGGGGCCGAGGCAGAGCGCGCCGCAGAGGGCGCCGACCGCGTCGCGGTAGCGTTCGAGCGTGAGCGCGGCCGGCGCGCCGCCGAGCTCGCTCGGGCCGTGTCCGGGGAGGTCGACGGCCACCGCGTGCGCGCCGCGCGCCACCCGCGCCAGCGTCATCGACCAGATGGCCGAGCCCGCGCCGGCGCCGTGGATGAAGACCACGGAGGGGCGGCCGGGTCGCCGCTCGCCGCGCTCGGCGTGGTGGATCCGGCCGGCGTGGGGGAGGGCGACGGTGGGCATCGCCCCGCCGCCTAGCCGCCCGCTTTGAGCTTCTTGACCGCGGCCACCAGCGGCGGCAGCGCCTTCTCCCAGGTGTCG